>CAZGWG010000013.1:0-38836 GCA_964529165.1 uncultured Sphingobacterium sp. | reverse complement strand
TCCGCATCCTTGGATCTCGGTAAGCGGAAAGAGTTGGCGTGACCCCAATTTTGGTTTCCCTTTAAGGAATGATTATCCGGTGGTTTGTGTAAGCTGGAATGATGGCAAAGCATTTTGCGAGTGGCTGACTAAGCGGGAGAGAGCAGCAGGCCGGCTTCCCAAAGGTCTTGAATATCGTCTGCCTACTGAAGCAGAATGGGAATATGCAGCCAGAGGTGGTCTTGAAGGTACCTATTACTGGTGGGGGAATGATCTGAGTGAAGGCGAAGGCCGTTTGAACATTTCCGCTATTGACTTTTTACCTGGCCGGAACAAGACCTGGCCATTAGCCAAAGCACCATGGAGTGATGGTTTTGCTTTTGTATCTCCTGTTGACCATTTTGGTGAAAAGGGAAGAAACGGTTTCGGATTAGCAGATATGTGCGGTGGAGTATGGGAAATTGTATTGGATCATTTTGATCCTAAGGGAGGACATGAGGAGCCTCTTTTTGTGGAGCAGAACTATCGTCCTGTTTGTCGTAGTGGCAATTACTTTGACGTTCCCGGGAATGCCCGTATTGCTGTTCGATTGGGACTTCAGGGGATCAGTTATTCCGATTCCCGTGATGGTTTCAGGATTGCTTTAGGTGTAGCGAAAGATAAAAAGTAAGGTGCCAAAAGCTCAGTTTAAAATCAGAAATCCGGTTGTAAAAATTGAGCCTTTATTAGAAAGCGGATTTTTGTTTTAATCAGATTAAGCAATACAAAATAGCTCAGTATTGCTTAATCTATTTCTATTAATTAGGATTATATTTAATTACAATAAATGGTACGATCTTCTATTCCAACTGAACTTATAGAAAATAGTATCAGTAATATAAATAGGAGTATCTGATTAATTTGTCTAAGAAAGTGAAATTTGATAATGGTTAAATCATTATTATAAATGAGACCTTAAGTAGTGCAGCGCATAAACTGAAATGAATAATAGTAACATCACATATAAGATTCATCAAAATTTAAAAGCAATTACATACCGATGAAAAAAAATATCCAGCGTCGTGATTTTCTTAAAGCCGCAAGCTTAGCAGGAATTGGTCTTGGCATAACCAGTATGTCTGAGATCTTATTTGCAAAGGACACTTCACAGAAAAAAATCAGGATAGGTATTATCGGACTGTCTGTTCATACTGAGGCTTTTTCAGAGATGCTTAATGCAGAAGTTGTTGATGCAGATATCAGTGGCTTCAGGGTTGTAGCAATTCATCACCCTAAAGGTAATCCTGATGTTGAATTTAAGGCAGAGATGCTCGCAGATTGGGCTGAAAAGGCTAAAAGTCGCGGAATTGAACTTGTTGATTCTATAGATAAGCTGCTTACAATGTCGGATGTGGTCATGCTTGAAACGAATGACGGAAGGCCACACCTGGAGCAATTATTGCCGGTTTTTAAAGCAGGGAAGCCGGTATTTATCGATAAACCAATCGGTGCGAATCTAAAAGAAGTCGTGGAAATATTAAATGCTGCAAAGAAATATAAAGTACCTGTTTTTTCATCCTCATCGCTGCGCTATGTTAGCGGAGCGCAGGAGGTTAGAAATGGGAAAATAGGTAAAGTTCTTGGTGCTGAAGCTTATAGCCCTGCCTCATTACAGGCAGACCATACCGATATGTATTGGTACGGAATACATGGTGTTGAATCACTATATACCATTATGGGAGGTGCAGGTTGTCAGCAGGTTACCCGTACTCATACTCAGGATGCTGATGTAATTGTTGGCACATGGGAAGGTGGTCGTATTGGTGTATTCAGAGGATTGAGAGCCGGTACAAGGGGCTATGGAGGAACTGCATTTGGGGAAAAAGGAATAGCCACTATCGGGACTTTCGAAGGATACCGCCGCTTGCTTGTTCCCGTTGCGGAGTTTTTCCGTACCCTGAAATCTCCTGTTGATCTGGCCGAAACGCTTGAGATCTATGCTTTTATGGAAGCGGCTGATGAAAGCAAAAGACTTGGTGGTGTCCCGGTTACTTTAGCAAGTGTAATGGCAAAGGCGAATCAATCCTAATCTTTTAATCATTCTATTATTCAAATTAAATAAATCAACAATTTCTAATTATTAAACAATAAGCATTTATGAAAAAGTATAATGTAGGTATAATTGGGTATAGCTGGGTTGCTACTGCACATATTACAGCTATTAATAAAAGTCCAAATGCTCAGGTTACAGCTATTTATTCATCGCGTCCGCACGACGATGCTGCTGAAAGTGAAAAATGGGGTTCTCCGATCAAAACCTATACCGATTTAAACGCGATGCTGGCTGATAAGAGTATTGATGCAGTGTCGATTACCAGTTATTCTGATCAGCATGCTGCTCAGGCTGTTGCTGCCGCCAGAGCAGGTAAACATATCATTCTTGAGAAGCCTATGGCACTTTCATGGGAAGACTGTTTACTGATTGATTCGGAAGTTAAAAAAGCAGGAGTTAAGGTTTGTATTTGTTTTGAGTGCCGTTACTCTAACCAATTTATGGTTACTAAAGCACTTGTCGATACTGGTTTGATTGGAGATATTCATTATGCAGAGGTTGATTATCTTCACGGACTTGGTCCTTGGTATGGTCAATACCATTGGAATATTAAAAAGGCTAAAGGAGGCAGTTCTATTCTTACTGCGGGCTGCCATGCATTGGACGCTATGCTTTTATTCATGGGAACTGATGTTGAGGAAGTTACCAGCTATGAAACAAAATCTAAAAATCCAATTTTCCAGGCCTATGAATATACTACCAGCAGGGTAAGTATCTTCAAATTTAAAGATGGCAGAGTTGGTAAATCTTCGGCTATAATTGATTGTATTCAACCTTATTATTTCCATACTCATCTTTTTGGTAGTGAAGGAAGCTTGCTGGATGATAAGTTTCACTCTGAGAAACTTGGAACTGACCACCATTTATGGAGTTCATTGGCAATGAAAATGCTCGATACAGGAGATGTTGCAGATCACCCTTATCAGGCACAATTTGATAAATTTTTTGAATGTCTGCTTGAGGGAGTTGATATGCCATTGACAAGCTTAAGCGACGGAATAAAAACTCATGAAATCATTTTTGCTGCCGACAAATCTGCAGCGACCGGAAAACCAGTAAGATTATAATATTATTTGACAGGCCTAAATGAAGAAGACAGCACTTGCAGTAGCCGCACATCCTGATGATATTGAATTCATGATGGCCGGAACCCTGGTCTTATTGAAAAATCAAGGCTATGAGATTCACTATATGAATCTTTCAACCGGTAATTGCGGGAGTATAGAACATGACTCTTTAACCACTACAGAAATCAGGTTGAAGGAAGCCCAGAACGCTGCAGATATTTTGGGCGCTCAATTCCATGGTCCGGTATGCAATGATTTTGAAATTTTCTATGAACTTGAATTACTCAGAAAGTTAACGGGAATTATACGTTTGGTGAAGCCATCGGTGATATTAACGCATTCTCCTTCAGACTATATGGAAGATCACATGAATACCAGTCGCTTAGCAGTTACGGCGGCTTTTATTCGCGGTGTTCCTAATTTCTCTGCAGATCATGCTGCCGTAAACAATTACAACTGTGCTGTTTACCATGCTTTACCCCATTCGCTTTTAGATCCTTTGAGACATAAGGTAATTCCCGAAATTTTCATTGATACCACTTCTGTGCATGCTGTTAAGCGTAAGGCTCTTGAGGCTCATAGAAGTCAGCAGAACTGGTTGGAAGATAGCCAGAAAATGAATTCCTATATCCAGGCAATGGAAAACTTCTCCTTAACAGTTGGAAGTATGTCCAATCGGTTTGAACATGCCGAAGGATGGAGGAGGCATCTTCATTTTGGCTTCTCGGAAGATGGATTTGATCCCTTAAAAGAGTTAGGCTCATCTTATTTGACGAATCCGGATTACAAGTTCGAATAAACAAAAAAACATTAAACAACAGAATACTATAACAATTTTAAAAGAATATTATGCGTAAGAAAAGTTCTATTGCTCCGGGTTGGTGGGATTATACCACTTTGGATTTAGGTCAGAAAGTAACAGATAAAATTGCAGCCTTGACTCCTGAGGAAATGATTGCCATGTCAAGACCAGGCTTCAAAGTAGTTTTTTATGACACAATTGAAGAGTTTTATTTAGCCGAAGCCCTTGAATTTATCAGTGCATGGAAGTCGGCTACTGCTTCTAATCCGGTAGGTATTTGCGGGCCAATCGGTCCGACAGAACAATTGCCATTGGTTGCCATGCTGGTCAATGAGATGGGATTATCCCTTAAGAATGCACACTTCTGGTGCATGGATGAGTGGGTTATAGATGGTAAGGAAGTTTCAGAAAGTCATCCACTATCTTTTAAGAGAGCATTTAAAACATTATGTCTGAACAGAATCCGTAAAGATTTAGTGATGCCTGATGAGAATGTACATTTTGCAAAAGCAGATACTGCTGAATATATCGATAGCTGGACAAAAGCTAAATGTGCGATCATGCAGGGCGGACAAGGGGATGTTAAACATTGGGCATTTAACGAACCTCCAATGCGTGAAGGAAAATATATCGATAACCCGCCTACTGTTGAAGAATACAAGCAACTTAGTACGCGCGTTCTTGATCTGCACCCAATTACCATTGCACAAAACTCAAGATTACATTGCGGAGGAAATGCACCGACAATCCCAACCCAGGCAGTAACTGTTGGTCCTAAAGAAACCTGGCAGGCCGAGAAAGTTTCAATCTGGCATGCGGGTGCACATGATAATCCTTTTGGTCAAAGATTAACTACCTATATGATCTCAAATAATATTCCAGATGTTTCTGTTCCGATGTCTGTACTTGCAGACCATCCAAATGTTCAGTTCAACTTCTTGAGATCAGGATTGGGCACTTGTTCAGTAGAAATGCACTAATAATAAAGCAGGTATCTTGCTTAAGAAATAACGATTAATAAAAAAAAGATGAATCAACTCAAAGAACTAAGAAAATTAATGGTGCGACCTATTTTTCTTAATGGCAGTAATGTTTTAAAATTGGTTGCGCCTGCACTCTTAATACCTTTGATAATTTTTTTGGTAAGCTGGACACAAAGTCCAAAGTTTGAACTTAAGACAGGTGATAAGATTGCTATTATCGGTAATGGACTTGCCGATCGTCAACAACATGATGGTTGGCTTGAAACCTATTTACAATCTGTTTATCCAAATGGAAAGTTAGTGTTCAGAGATCTGGGTTATACCGGCGATCAGGTTCATTATCGTCCAAGAGCGCATGAAGGCTTCGGAGATAGTGATTCACATCTAACAAATGTGGGGGCTAATGTAATTTTCGCATTTTTTGGATACAATGAGTCGTTTGAAGACAAACCGGCAGAGTTTAAAAAGCAATTAGTTGCTTTTATAGACCATACCCGTAAGCAAAAGTATGATAAAAAGGCTGCTCCGCGCCTTGTACTCTTTTCGCCGATTGCTCATGAAAACCTGAACTCCAGGAATCTTCCGGATGGTAAGGAGAACAATCGCAGGTTAGCAGCTTATACACTTGCTATGTCGCAGGTAGCCAAAGAAAAGGGCGTTCCTTTCGTCGATTTGTTCAATGCCACACAAAAAATGTATGATAGCACCACAGAACCTTTAACGATCAACGGAATTCACCTGAATAGTGAAGGAAACAGAAGAGTAGGGCTTTACATTACTGAAAACCTGTTTGGTAAGAAAGTAAGTATGGCAAAGGTTGGTTTGGATTCTTTAAGAAGTGCTGTTGTAGATAAAAACTGGCATTGGTTTAATCGTTACCGTTCAACTAGCGGAAACGATGTTTGGGGCACCCGTACTATTCAGGATGGTAACTATGTTACCTTACAGAACGAGCTTAAAATGTTTGAAGCGATGACTGCCAATCGCGACAAACGTATTTGGGCAAGAGCACAAGGGAAAGACATCAAGGTTGATGATAGCAACGTTCCTGAACCATATCCTGTGGGTACACATATAACCCGAAATGTTGAGTATATAAGTGCTGAAGAGGCGATCAAACGTATGACCATACCTAAAGATTTTAAGGTTACTGTTTTCGCTTCTGAAGAGAAGTTTCCAGAGATTGCCAATCCTGTGGCGATGCAGATTGATACTAAAGGTCAGATTTGGGTTGCTTCATGGGCTGATTACCCTAAATGGGAACCGATGAAGCCGATGAAAGACCGTATCGTTACGCTGAAAGATGAAGATGGAGATGGAACTGCTGATAAGGCAACAACCTTCGCTTATGTTTCAAATCCTACAGGTTTTGAATTATGGAATGGTGGTGTGATCGTAGTATCTGCACCCGATATTTTATTTTTAAAAGATACTGATGGAGATGGTGTTGCAGATGTTCGTTACCGCATGTTGGGCGGTTTAGGTTCTGATGATACACATCATACAGCAAATAACCTGATTTATGGTCCGGATGGAAACATTTACTACCAGCGGGGTATTTTCATCCTTGAAAACATTGAAACTCCATGGCGTAAAAGTGCGGAATCAGGAGAGTCGGGCTTGTATCGTTTCAACCCACGCACTTTTGATTTCTCTCTTGTAGTGGATAACAGTCCTAACCCACATGGAATTAGTTTTGATAAATGGGGTAATCAATTTATCACAGACGGAACCACAGGTAAGGCTTTTCAGGTATATTTCAAACGTACTGTGACTTCAACCACCGATAAAGGTGATTTTGAGAAGCGCCCTTTATTTAAACAAACGATCAGGCCATATACTTCCAGCCAGATTTTATCGAGCGGAAATTTCCCTGAAGAATACCAGAATAACCTGCTTGTTTATAATGTAATTGGATTTCAGGGGATAAAACGATATAAATTGAATTACCTGGATGAAGGTGTTATAGAAGGTGAGGAAGCAGGGAACCTGATTTATACCGGAAATAATCCGGCATTTGCACCAAGTTCTGAAGCTACTCCAAGAGTGATTGGTAAAGATTATACCGGAGACCCGAATTTCCGTCCGAGTGATGGTGTTGTGGGATTTGATGGAGCCCTTTACTTTGCAGACTGGCATCAGGCCGTTATTACCCATTCTCCTTATAATCTGAGGGATTTAAGCCGCGATCATGAACATGGGCGTATCTATCGCATGGTAGCGACCAACAGGCCATTACAGAAGCCCGTATCCATCTATGGAGAGCCAATTGAAAACCTTCTAGAGCTTTTCAGACACCCTGTTGATGGAATCCGTCATGCAGTTCGTGTTGAGCTAAGTGCCAGAAATACCGATGAAGTCATTCAGAAAGCGCAGGCCTGGGCAGCTAAACTGGATCCAAAGAAAAAAGAAGATGCATTACCAATGCTTGAAATTCTTTGGTTGCACCAGCAACACAATGTAATAAACAGACCATTGCTGGTTAAGGTGCTTAGCTCACCTGAATATCAGGCAAGGCTTGCAGCTCAGAGAGTAGCTTTCTTCTGGAGCGGTAAGGATACCTTCAAACCCGCAAAATCCGAAGCCAGTGTTAGCGGTATGCAAAACAGAACCGGTTATGAGAAATTCTGGAAAGTTCCGGGATATTCAGACCTGCCAAATGGCAATCAGAAGGCTGAAGCAACAAAAGCAGCAGCTCCGGCTAATATGCTGGCACAGGCAGCATATTAGCCGGAGCAGCAATATTCAGACAAAAGTGTATTGCTTGTCATGGTATTAACAATGAGCTTGTAGGACCGGCCTTAAAAGGTATGGATACAAAGTATGATGAAGCATGGCTGATTAAATGGATCAGAAATGCTCCGGCATTCATTGCTTCGGGTGATGCTCGTGCTGTAAAAGCTGCTGAGCATTCACCGGCAGTAATGACAGCCTTCCCTGATTTAACCGATGAGGAAATAAAGAAAATTATTGCCTATGTAAAGGTTGGTGATGTTAAACCTGCAGCAGCTCCCAATCGCTAATGATATTGTAGAAAAGGCCGGAAGCAAATTATAACTCAAACATGAGCAATACTAAACGACATAAGCTGATTAAGAAGTCTTTGGGAGCAGGGGCTGGTATTGGAATACAAATACCAGCCTCCGCAGAGATTAATACTCTGAAGGAGATTAAGGTAGGAGTTATCGGCTTATCTGTCCATAGTGCTGCTTATACAGAAATTATTAATTCCGGTGCCTCAAGTCCAGAGTTCAGTGGCTGCAGAGTTACAGCGATTTTTCATCCCCCCGGCAATCCTGATGTGGAGTTTTCTGAAAAGCAACTTCAGAGCTTCACAGATACAATTAAAGGACAGGGTGTAGAGTTTGTAAATTCTATCAAAGAACTGGTTAAAAAGGTTGATGCGGTTATGTTATTAACTAACGACGGACGACCTCATTTGAAAGAGATTATGCCGGTATTGAAAGCAGGAAAGCCGGTTTATGTAGATAAGCCACTTGCGGCAAGCCTATCGGATGTGCTGGCTATCTTCAAGGTCTCAAAAAAATATAATGTCCCGATGTTTTCTTGTTCACCGCTCCGCTATGTCAAAGAAGCTCTGGATATCCGTGAAGGAAAAGTTGTCGGGAAGGTTTTGGGCGCAAGTACCTACGGGCCTGCCCCGATCCAAAAATCGCATGCGGATTTGTTCTGGGATGGAATTCATGCGGTAGAGTCACTCTATACCGTATTGGGGGGAACGGGCTGTAAGACAGTAAGCCGGACCTCTTCAGATGATGCTGATGTTGTTGTTGGCAATTGGGAAAACAATCGTATTGGTGTTTTTCGCGGCATACGTAAAGGCAAAAGTGGTTTTGGTGGTACAGCTTTCGGAGATAAAGGAATAGCTTCTATCGGAGTATTTAATGGCTACCGCCCATTGGTGGTAGCCATTGTAGCGTTTTTTCGCTCAGGCATACCTCCGGTAAGCGAAGAAGAAACGATTGAAATTTATGCTTTTATGGAAGCTGCAGACGAAAGTAAGCGACTCGGCGGGGTTCCGGTTAACCTGTCCGAGGTATTATTGCGGGCAAAAAAATAATACTATTGCTTCCCTGATAAATTTCGTGCAGAGATGTATTGCCCCTCTCTGATTATTCAGTAATTGTTGAGCATTTAAGGTGCTGCATAGACGGCAGGCTATTGTATTTGCGATTCTGAAGGTTAAAAATTAAGAGAATCCTGTATTTATTCCAGGCGGCTCTCTTGACAAAAGAGAATTAATTAATTGTTACATAAATAAAAATAAGAAAGATGAAAGCGAGTAGATTAAATAGATTATTTAATGAAAAATCAGGTAAGTGTTTTGATGTGGCTATTGACCATGGTTTTTTTAATGAATTGACATTTTTAGGAGGGATTGAGAATATTGAGAAATCGGTTAAAATCCTGATTGATGCAGATCCTGATGCAATTCAGCTAACTGTTGGGCAGGCACATCATTTACAGTCGGTACCCGGGAAGAGAAAGCCTGCTCTGGTTTTAAGAACAGATGTTGCCAATGTTTACGGCCTTGAACTGCAATCAGTATTATATAGCAGAATGATTGAAGAACCGGTTCTTCAGGCAGTTCGTCTTGATGCTACCTGTGTGGTTGTTAACCTGTTTCGTATTCCAGGGGCTCCTGAGGTAACGGATCAGTGTATTCAGAATATTTTGAAATTAAAGCCAATGTGCGATTATTATTCTATGCCTTTAATGATTGAGCCATTGGTATTCAGACCAAACAGTGAAGCAGGCGGCTATATGGTTGATGGCAATATAGATATTATCTTACCTCTTGTAAGACAGGCAGTAGAATTGGGAGCAGATATTATTAAAGCAGATCCTTGTGATAAGGTAGAAGATTATCATAAGGTTGTCGAGGTAGCCGGATCGGTTCCAATCCTTGTAAGAGGTGGCGGACGTGCCGATGATGAAGAATTATTAGACAGGACCTATAAATTGATGAAACAGGGTGTTAAGGGTATAGTTTATGGCAGAAATGTAGTGCAACATGTTAATTCGGGCGGAATGACCCGTGCATTAATGGCTATTGTACATGACGGTGCAAAACCTGAAGATGTAATTGGATGGGTTAAGAGAGCTAATTAAAACCTGTCTTCCGGTAGCTGTATTGGAGGTTCCCGCTTTCGAAGTTCATGATCGTACAAAGCCAGAAGATTAATAGGCTGGGTTAAAGGAAATAATTGAAAACCTGTTTGACGGTGGAGGTTCCCGCTTTCGCGGGAATGACAAGCGATTGGAAATATTAGGGAGATTCCGGCCTTCGCCGGAATAAGAGTGTAGGTTGGTATTAGTGTAGGTTCCAGCTTTCGCTGGAATGACAAAGTTTAGTTGTTAATTGGGAGATCCCAAGCTTTCGCTGGAATCGGAGCAGAAAGAACCGGATTGCGATTCCAGCGAAAGCTGGAATCCCCCTCTTCTCAAAAAGCTATGTCAGCGAAAGCTGGAACCCATATAAAAAAATAGGTGTACAGGGTAGCTACCGGCAAGTCGGTTTATTATCATTTTTAAAATTGAATACAATATGAAAGTTGTAAACGTTGGTATTATTGGTGGTGGATTAATGGGAAAGGAAGTTGCCGGAGCTTTTGGACGCTGGTTTTCTTTAAATGATTATCCCGTTAAAGTGGAGCTGAAGGCCGTTTGTGATCTGGACGCAAATACGTTAAAATGGTATGAGCAGATCCCATCGGTTGAATTACTGACCACGGATTATAAAGAGCTATTAGCATCATCTAAGGTTGATGTGGTGTATGTTGCCCTTCCTCATTTTCTTCATGAGCAGTATTATATCGAAGTAATTGAAGCAGGTAAAGACCTTCTGGCTGAAAAGCCTTTTGGGATGGATCTCGAGGCAGCAAAAAAGATTAACGAAAAGATTGCTGCTTCAGGGAGTTTTGTAAGATGCTGCTCCGAGATGCCCTTTTTACCGGGCCCTCAGCGGGTGATTAGCGAAGCTCTCTCGGGTAGAATCGGTGAGATCATTGAAATAAATGCAGGATTTTGTCATTCAAGTGATATGGATCCGCTTAAACCAATCAACTGGAAAAGACAGTCAAAATTCTGCGGTGAAATTGGTGTTATGGGGGATTTGGGTATGCATGTTATGCACATCCCGATTCGGTTGGGTTGGATCCCCGATAAAGTATACGCCCATCTGCAAAAGATAATTACAACAAGACCGGATGGCAAGGGAGGCTGGGCTGAATGTGATACCTGGAATAATGCGAGTCTGTCAGCTTCGGTGAAGGTTGGAGCGAATGATATTCCGATGTCTCTTGAGATGAAACGTTTAAAGCCGGGTGAGACCAATTCATGGCACATTGAAATACTTGGAACCGAAGGTGGAGTACGTTATAATACGAAAGATACCAAGGCCTTGTGGACTTTTAAACGTGAAAAGGAGCAGTTATGGCAGCGAGTAGACCTTGGATTCCAGGTTCCTTTTCCAACAAGTACCGGCTCCATATTCGAACCTGGTTTCTCTGATTGCTTTTTACAAATGCTGGCAGCTTACTTTGCAGAGCGGGAAGGATTTTTGAACGGACGTTTCGGCTGTGTTACTCCTGAAGAAGCACTAATCAGTCATAAATTATTTAACGCTGCTTTAAAATCTCATGAGACTAAATCTGTTGTAGATATAGTGTGATATTATTTTAAGCACAGGTGTCCGGTTAAGAGATTTGTTTGTCGACCCCTAAGGTGCTTGTATGTATTTGAATTCCTTACATACGACCACCTTAGGGGTCGGGAAAACGATTAGAAGGAATTTTTCAATAAACATGTGATTCCCTTCGTGGTCAAGCTTGCTTGGGTTGTATAGCGGTTTCCTATTGAAAATCTGCCGAAAGACGTTCTGTGCAAAACCTTTTCTAATAAATATTTTAACCAGACACAAATAGAAAAACAATTAGCTATTAAAACTTTGTAGAAATTAATGTATTCGATATGAAAGAAAATACCGGGACAGGAATTTTGGCCGGAGGCAACTGGATCATTGATAATGTAAAAATTGTTGATGTCTATCCAAAAGAAGAGAAGCTGGCTAATATTCTCAAAGAGAGTACCAGCAATGGCGGTGCTCCTTACAATGTTTTAAAAGCTATAAGTAAGATGGGTTTTCAATTCCCCCTGAAAGGGATTGGTGCAATCGGGAATGATGAGAGAGGGGATTATATTTTAAATGAATGCCGGGAACTTCAGATTGATTCTGCTCAGGTAAAAAAGGTTAAGGACACCAATACCTCGTATACTGATGTAATGACTGTTCATGGCACTGGTAGACGTACCTTCTTTCATTCAAGAGGTGCGAATGCTTATTTAGATGAGTCTTATTTCGATTTTTCGGACTGCACTGCAAAAGTATTCCATTTAGGTTATCTGCTGTTGCTGGATAGATTAGATGCCATCGGAGCCGATGGTCTTACCGGGGCCGCAAAAGTCTTAAGGGAAGCCAGAAAATCTGGAATGATCACATGCGCCGATCTGGTAAGTGAACAATCTGAACGATTTAAAACTGTAATCCCGCTGGCATTGCAATTTGTTGATATACTGTTTGTAAATGAGTTTGAAGCCGGTATGCTAACAGGTATTGAAATCTGTGATGATGAAGGAATATGCTCATTGTTGAAAGCGTATGAGGCAGCAGAGCTTATTTTAAATACAGGAGTTCGCAAATGGGTAATTATTCACTTCCCCAAAGGAGCCATTGCACTCAACAAAAGCGGCGAGAAAATATTTCAGCCAAGCGTTAAAATGCCCGCCGGAAAGATCAAAGGATCAGTTGGTGCAGGAGATGCATTTGCTGCAGGCGTTTTGGCGGGTGTACACGAAGACTGGACCATGGCAAAAAGCCTCTTATTGGGCGTAAATGCTGCCGCCTCCAGTTTAATGGACGCCAGTTCCTCAGAAAGCATCATGACCTGGCAGGAATGTCTGAAACTAGGGGATGATTTCGGCTATAATGTGGACTAATTTGTATTAAAACGTAGTTTTTTATTTATATTTCACTGTTTTTTGCCATAGAGAATCTCTATGAAGTAGACTTTAAATAGAATATTATGTTACTCATTATCATTGCCTAAAAAATTTATGAAAGTAGGCTTATTTATTCCCTGTTATATTGATCAGTTTTATCCTGATGTTGCCATAGCCACCTATCAGCTTTTAAAAAAGCTGGGCTGTGAGGTAAGTTATCCCATGAACCAAACCTGCTGTGGTCAGCCGATGGCTAACAGCGGATTTTCAGATCTGACAAAAGGTTGTGATATCAATTTTGTAAAGAACTTTAAAGATTTTGATTATATCGTTGCTCCTTCCGGAAGTTGTGTTCTACATATAAAAGAACATTTAAAGGAAGGTGGCAATCCGGCTGAACTTACAAAGATCCGCCGCAACGTTTATGAGCTTTCTGAATTTCTGGTTGATATTCTTAAAGTCAACAGATTAGAAGCTTCCTTCCCGCATAAAGTGGGAATGCACATCAGTTGCCATGGTCAGCGGGGTTTACATCTTTCCTCAATGAGTGAGCTTGTAGCTCCCGGATTTTCGAAATCGGAGCAATTGCTTGGGATGGTCAGCGGTCTTGAACTTTTAAAACCTGTAAGAGTAGACGAATGTTGCGGTTTCGGAGGGACATTCTGCGTTTTTGAAGAGGCTGTCAGTGTAAAAATGGGCAAAGACAGGATTAAAGAGCATCTTGTAAATGATGTAGAGTACATTACAGGAGGAGATACAAGTTGCCTGATGCATCTGGAAGGAATTTTAAAGAGACAAGGGCTTGGGGTGAAAACCATTCATTTGGCTGAGATATTAAATAGTGAGCTATGAGTGTTAAACAGCATGCTGAAGCTGCACAGGAATTTATCAGGGACGAGGCACGTACCGACTGGCATGACGAAACACTTTGGTTTGTAAGGCATAAAAGAGATAAAGCAGTTAATACCCTTCCTGAATGGGAAGTCCTTCGCGACTGGGCATCCCGGATAAAAAATCATACCCTTTCCAATCTTGATCATTATTTAAAGAGTTTTGAGGAAAAAGCGGTTGCTAACGGAATCATCGTTCACTGGGCTTCAGATGCAGAGGATCATAACCGGATTATTCATAAGATCATTGCCGATAACAAGATTGAGAAGATCGTTAAGAGCAAAAGTATGCTCACAGAAGAGTGTCATTTGAATGATTATCTGCAGAAAAAGGGGATAAAAATATTGGATACTGATCTTGGAGAATATATCGTGCAATTAAGAAAAGAACCTCCAAGTCATATTGTATTACCCGCCATTCACCTGAAACGCCAGGATGTTAGTGAAACTTTTCATGAACATCTGAATACTGAAAAAGGGAATTATGACCCTCAGTATCTGGCCGGATCTGCGCGTCATCATTTAAGGGAGCGCTTTATTGAAGCCGATCTTGCCATTACCGGTGTGAATTTTGCCATTGCCGAATCAGGAAGTTTTGTGGTTTGCACGAATGAAGGAAATGCAGATATGGGAGCCCATTCTGCCGATATTCATATCGCTTGTATGGGTATCGAGAAGCTGATTCCTAAAACGGAACACCTTGGTGTATTTCTTCGTCTTTTAGCCAGAAGTGCAACCGGACAGCCAATTACAACCTATTCCAGTCATTTCACTAAACCCCGTCCCGGGCAGCAAATGCATATAGTGATTGTTGATAATGGAAGAAGCAGACAGTTGGGCCGATCTGATTTCAGAAACTCTCTCAAGTGTATTCGCTGCGCCGCATGTTTTAATACCTGTCCGGTGTACCGCAGGAGTGGTGGACATAGTTACCATTCAACAGTTGCAGGTCCGATAGGTTCTATTCTTAATCCTAATTTAGACATGAAGGCTAATTCAGATTTGCCATTTGCCTCCACACTTTGTGGATCCTGTAGCAATGTCTGTCCGGTGAAGATCGATATCCATGAACAGCTCTGGAAGTGGCGGCAGCAGATTGTGGCCAATGGTTATGTTGAAAAGGGTAAGAAAGCCGGGATGCATGGAATGGCCTGGGTACTTTCCAATCCTCAGATTTATCGTATTTCAGGGAAAATTGGTCGCTGGGTAATGCGAACCTTTCCATTCATGGTAAATAATCCCCTGAATACCTGGTACAAGCAGCGGGAAATGCCTCGTGCACCTGAAAAAAGTTTTAGAGACTGGTTTAAAGAAAATAAGTAATTATGAGTTCCAGAGAAACAATTTTACAAACTGTAAGTACAAATAAGCCGGATTTTATTGAACTGCCTGATGTTGATTTCTCCCTGACTATCCAATATCAGGACCCGGTTCAGCAGTTTATCAGTATGGTGGAAGCTGCCGGGGGGAAGGCATTTCATCAGAACAGCAGGCAGGATTTGTTGAATGACTTAGCCGAGGTGAAAGCGGAAGGGAAGTTTATGATTAATCTTCTCGAAAATCAGCAAACCGGAGACCTGCAAAACCTGAATGCATCCGAACTGGAGGCACTCGACACCTGTTACCTTAAGGCAGGTCTGGGAGTGGCAGAGAACGGTGGAATGTGGATTTCTGAAAAACATATACCTAACAGACTGATCCCCTTCATTTGCCAGCATCTGGTAATTGTATTAAGCCAGGAAGATATTGTCAATAATATGCATGAGGCTTACCGGCAAATCGATGCAGCAGCAACTGGTTTCGGAGTGTTCATTGCAGGTCCTTCAAAGACAGCAGATATTGAACAGAACCTGGTGATTGGGGCTCATGGAGCAAGAAGTTTAAGGGTTTACCTGATTGATTCAGTTGAAAATTGACACCCGATAGCTATCGGGTTGACAATTAAGCTAAAAATGTCATTTAGTATCAATTGTCTTGATTTCTGGTTCTTGACTCCTGATACTTAACACCATTTGATTGTTAACATAACACTTGGTGTATTAAAGCAGTAGATTAAAAAATGACATGGAAAGAAGGAATTTCATAAAAAGTGCAGCTTCATTATCGGCCGCAACAATTTTAAGTCCGGATGCAGTTTTTGCCTCTGGTGCAAAACCGCCCATTCGCTTAGGCTTTATTGGTTGCGGAGGCAGAGGAACAGCCGATATAAGCTCCATGTCGAGAAATGCCAATGTGCATATTGTTGCTATTGCCGATCTCTTTCAGGATCAATTACAGGCAGCTAAGCCGAAACTTGATCAGCTAAACGCTGCAAAAGGCTTTACAGCTATTCCCAAATCGAATATTTACCAGGGATCAGATGCCTATCTCAGATTATTGAATAACAAAGAGGTAGATGCAGTCCTGATCTCATCACCCTGTTATACCCATCCCGAATTTTTAGAAGCAGCAGTTGCTGCTGGTAAACATGTTTACTGTGAAAAGCCTGTTGCTATAGATGTGGAAGGTTGCAGGCGCATGGAGCAATTAGCTGAGCGGATCAATGGTAAAGTTAGTGTTGCCATTGGCTTTCAGGTACCGCATGCGAGTCCTTATTCAGAAATGATTAAACGTATTCACAGAGGAGATATCGGAAGGATAATTAATGCTCAGGTTTATTATTTAGCTTCTGAAATACCATTGAAGCCTTATAAAGGACTGATCTATGATGAGGCGAGAATCAGGAACCAATTTCATTTCAGGGAACTGTCCGGAGGAACATTGGTTGATCAGGGAATTCACATGATTGATATCTGTAACAGGGCCTTGCAATCACACCCTTTGAGTGCTTCCGGCTATGGCGGACTAAATTCGGGGGTGGAATTTGGTAATGCCTGGAATCACTACCAGGTTATCTTTAAGTATCCTAATGATGTCAATGTTTCTTACCATTCCATTCAAATAGGGAAGCAGTTTGGAGATGTATGTGCTCGATTTATAGGTACAAAAGGTATTGCTGAGGCACATTATAGTGGTGGTGTTTTCATTAGTGGTGAAAACCAATGGGACTCAGGAGTAGCAAGAAATCCGGTTGAACTTAGTGCTGAGCAACGGGCTGCCGGGGTTTTTCTTTCATCATTACATGACGCTGATGCAAACAAGCATAAGAATTTCATTAATAGTATAGAGACCGGGAATTATCTGAACGAAATAAAGCAGGCTGCTGAGTCGACACTGACAGCTATCCTGGGACGAAATGCAGCAGAAGCTCAGGAAGAGTTAAGCTGGGACAGAATGCACTTTTCAAACGAGCGGATTGATCCGGGATTGAACTTATCTCAATTTAATAGAGGTTAAAACTTAACGGTTTATCGGGGCGGAAAATTATCTAAAATGATTTTACTCTATACAGCATAACAGGAAAATTGAACAAATGAAAAGAGCATTGATCTTTCTAAAAATTGAGCCTTGTTTTATCCCGCTGAAATTACTCAGCATTATCATGCTGCTTTTCCAGCTTTCTTCTAATGCACAACAACCAGTTTTTCGTGCTGGAGCTTCAACCGCCAATATCAGCCCTTCTCTGGGAGAGGGGATTGCCGGTGGCTGGATGCCTTTGCCTCTGGCTACCCATATACATGATGAGTTACATGCCCGATCCCTGATTTTGGATGATGGTAAAGTGCGCCTGGTCATTATGGTTGTAGATAATGTGGAACTACCCCGTGAGGTGTTTGATGCTGCGAAATTGATTATAACGAATGAAACTTCAATACCCGGTGACCGGATAATGATGTCATCCACTCATACTCATTCTTCTACCTGGGCAGGTCATGAAATCAATCCACCGGAGCCTTCACTGAGTATTCGCGGCAATTCAGCAGGGAAGTATCCCAAGCCTCTTGATGATTATCAACGATTTATTGTCCGCCGGATGGCTGATGGAGTACGGGTAGCATTAAATAATCTGGAGCCCGCCAGGATAGGCTGGGGTGCCGGAAGTGTGCCACAGCATGTTTTTAACAGGCGCTGGAAATTGAAATCGCCGGTTATTAATCCTTTTGGAGTAATTGAAAAGGTACAGATGAATCCGGGTATTGCTAATCCTAATTTGCTGGAGCCTGCCGGTCCTACTGATCCTGAGGTTTCATTTTTATCAGTACAATCCCTCAAGGGAAAGCCAATAGCGGTACTGGCCAATTACTCGCTGCATTATGTCGGAGGAGTTCCTCAGGGACATATTTCTGCTGATTATTTTGCACTCTTTGCCGATCGGCTACAGGAATTGCTGAAAGCTGACCGCCAGGGCACTCCCTTTGTGGGAATTATGTCTAATGGTACTGAAGGAGATATAAATAATATAAATTTTCGAGGCCCTACTGTTACTTATCCACCTTATGCTAAAATGAAGCTTGTGGCAAATGATGTGGCTAATGAGGTATTCCGGGTTTATCAGAGCATAGAATATAAGGACTGGGTGCCATTAAGTGCCGCGCAAACAGAACTTAGTCTGGATATAAGAAAGCCGGATGCACAAACCCTTAGCTGGGCTGAGAAGGCAATGCAGAAAACTAAAACTGATCATCCAATGGAAAAGATTTTTGCAGAACGAACTATACAGATGAAGGAGTGGCCTGAAAAAATAGATGTAATCCTCCAAACTTTTAAAGTCGGAGATTTGGGAATAGCCGGTATTCCGTTTGAGGTATTTGCTGAAACCGGTTTAGAGATTAAGGCCAAAAGCCCTTTAAAAAAATCGTTTACCATTGGATTAGCTAATGGCGGATATGGGTATCTCCCAACTCCTGAACAGCATCAGCAAGGGGGCTATGAGACATGGCTGAGTGTTAACAAGGTCGAAAAAGAAGCCTCCCGAAAGATCGTCACTGAAATTCTAAGGCTTTTTAATCAGATGTGAGAGACGGGATATGAGATATGAGAAGAGACATCCTATTCCCCATTTCCCATTCCCCCTTAAAACAAAGATCTTTAACTAATCGGTGCAAGGGATCAGTTGCTTTGTCTTTTGCTGACGGGGTATGATCCGGCTTCTTAGGAACAAGTCGATGCACGTCTGGTGTTCGATTAGTGTTCGATTAGTGTTCGATTGGAAGCCGTTCAGAAAGGACAGGTATGAACATCAGATTTGCAGGTATAATATAGTATTGATATTGTGGAAATAAGTATTGCCCTGAGTCTTATTTGAAAGTTAGATTTGGTTAGAACAAAGCATTTTTAATAAGGCTGATCACAAAATAGAATACCCAAATCTGAATATGATTGGTGCTTATTTAGTATTTCTTATCCAATATCTAAAAACTTCTAACTTGTTTAAGTTCAATGGAACAGGTATATCACTCTTGATTTTAATTGTTCAGGAACTCTCAGTAAATAATAATACTTTTTCAATGGGATAATTTTCAATCAGCTTGTCTTAAATTTAATCAGGCTATAACATAGAGACAATGAAAAGAAGAATTAAAAAATTCAATGATGGTATCACAGTCAAAATTCTAGTACCAATTCTTGGTATAATACTGATCCTCTGTTTTGATTCCCCTCTTTACGCTCAGAATGCTACTTTTCGTGCAGGGGCATCTACCGCGAATATTACACCACCATTGGGCTCAGGTTTAGTCGGGAATTTTGGTATTCCACCTCCTGCAAATTATGTACATGATGAATTGCATGCGCGCAGCCTTATTCTGGATGACGGGACAACAAAACTGGTTTTTGTTGTGGTCGATAATGTGGGAGTTATTCGTGAAGTATTTGATGAGGCCAAGCGATTGATTTTTGAGGAAACAAAGATTCCTGCGACTCAGATTCTGATCGCTTCAGACCATACACATTCTGCGAGCAGTGCCAGTGGAATTGGTGAGCTAAGAGGAGGGTGGAATGCCGGAAGGCCGCTCGATGAATATCAGCGCTTTCTTGTCCGACGTATAGCGGACGGCGTGCGTATCGCCTTGAATAATCTCGAGCCGGCGCGTATTGGCTGGGGTGTCGGAAATGTACCTCAGCACCTGTTTAACCGCCGCTGGAAAATGAAGGCTCCGGTTGTTAATCCATTTGGAGGAAAGGATCTGGTTCAAATGAATCCCGGAATAGGTAATCCTGACCTGGTGGAACCAGCCGGCCCTACAGATCCGCAGGTTTCATTCATTTCAGTACAATCTATCAAGGGGCGTCCGATTGGGATACTTGCAAATTATTCGCTGCATTATGTTGGGGGAGTTCCAAAAGATCATATCTCGGCAGACTATTTTGCTGTATTTGCCGATCGTATACAGGAATTGTTAAAGGCTGACCGTCAGGATCCACAGTTTGTTGGAATCATGTCAAACGGTACATCCGGGGATGTGAATAATATTAATTTCCGTGGTCCAGCAGAAAAGCATGAACCCTATGCCAAAATGCGCATTGTTGCGAATGATGTTGCCAATGAGGTGTTAAAGGTATACCAGATCATACAATACAAAAACTGGGTACCCTTGCGGGCGGCACAGTCAGAACTGAATTTGAAAGTTCGCAGGCCTGACCCCGAGATGCTGGCTTATGCACACAAGGTTCTTGCTAAGCCTGAGACAGAAACACCTGTCCACCGTCTGGAGAAAACCTATGCTGAACGTACCATTCAAATGAACGGGTGGCCCGAAAATATTGACGTGCCGATGCAGGCCTTTCGAATCGGGGAACTGGGTATTGCAGCGATTCCTTTTGAAGTTTTTACAGAAATAGGTCTTGACATTAAAGCTCGCAGTCCTTTCAAATCTTCTTTTACCATTGAACTGGCGAATGGCAGTTATGGGTATCTGCCTACTCCTGAGCAGCATCAGGTGGGAGGATATGAAACCTGGTTAGGAACAAACAGGGTTGAAACCACAGCTTCCCGAAAAATTGTAACAGAAATTCTTAAACTTTTCAATCAAGTAAAACAATAAAAAGACCGATGAAAAAAGCACTAATATTGATTACTTACTGTCTGATTGCCATGTCGGCCATGGCAGCAGAGGAGCCTAAACCGGCAACAGTTTTTAAGGCCGGCTTTTCAGAACGTGATATCACCCCTGATATTGGTATGGAAGCACCCGGTGGCTACGGCAAGGTTCATCATAAGACCTTTCACGATCCCTGTAAAGTTCGTGCGGTAGTATTTGATGATGGACAAAAACGGGTCGCACTTGTAGGAATTGATATCCTCTTTGTCACCCGTCATCTTGTGCAGGAAGTACGTGCCGAGATTCAGAAGAGCTGCGGTATCCTGCCGGCTGATGTGATGATTGGAGCATCCCACTCTCATTCTTCAGGTCCGATAGGTATGGGAGAACCGGGTGATTTCGATAAAGCCTCACCATTGGTGAAAGATCTTGTCAATAATCATTCAATAGTTTCTGATCCGGGGTATACCCAAACCCTTAAAAAGCAGATCGTTGATGCTGTTGTACAGGCAAACGAAAATCGTGTGGATGCCAAACTCGCCGTTGGTAATGGTCATGAAGATAAGGTTTCATTTAATCGCCGTTTGCGCATGAAGAATGGATTGAGCTATTCTCATCCGGGGGCAGGAAATCCCGATATCATTGATTATGCAGGCCCGATTGATCCGCAGGTAGGAACCGTGGGTGTATGGGATTTAAAAGGTAATTTACTGGGTACGGTAGTCAATTTCTCCTGCCATGCAACTACCAGTCCGGGAGGTATTTCAGCTAGTTGGATTGGATCGATGGAAAGAACAATACGCGGTGCTACTGGAAATGCAGCATTGCCTGTTGTTTTTATGCAGGGTGCCTGCGGGGATATCACTCAGGTTGATAACCTGACCAAATTTCAAAATCCGGCAGCAGAAGAATGGTGGGATATAGTCGGAGGCCGTGTAGGTGCAGAGGCATATAAAACTTTATTACTCATTCGCCGCGGTGCAGGCAGTGATATTCCTGTGGATTCCAGACAAAGGGTCTGGACAGTGAAACGTCGGATTCCAACACCCGAGAAAGTTCAAAAAGCATTAGAGCTTGTGAAGGCAGGCCCTGAAAAGTCAGGCACTACAGAGTGGACTTTTGCAAAAGAAACCCTCGTTCTGGATGCGATTATAAAAGCAAGACCATTGGTAGAGGTTGAAGTTCAGGCCATCCAGGTTGGCCCTATGGTTTTTGTATCTAATCCTGCCGAGTATTTTGTTCAGTACGGATTAGACATTAAGGCAGGAAGCAAATTTCCATTCACCTTTGTAGTTGAACTGGCAAATGGTATCACAGGTTATGTACCCACAGAAGAAGCATTAGGCCCCAATGGCGGTGGTTATGAAACCCGTCTGACTTCATACAGTAACCTGGAAGTTTCTGCAGGAAGACAGTTTGCCAATACGGGTATTGAACTGGCAAATCAAATGGTGCCGGGAAAGGTTCCTTTGCCTCCACCGCCACCGCCTTTCAAAGCACCATGGGCATATGGTAACCTGCCACCTGAGTTGAAATAACCTGCGACTTGTCTTGGTCCTCTTGACCGGACGGACAGGGAGCTATGACAAAGCGCAACACTCGCAATGACACTACTACCCTCATGCAAGGGATTATGGTTTAAAAAATGGTCTCGCAAAGACGCAGAGACGCAAGAGTATGAGATCTAAATAAACTGTTAAGCTTTGCGCCTTAGCGTCTTTGCGAGAGAAAAACCCCGTTCATCTGATCTGAGTTTTCACAGGGCAGAGGGAATCATTAGAATACATTTGAAAATTATACAAAAAATAGTAATGAAGAATACAAGAGAGAGTTTGAAAACTCAACAACATAATTTCAGAAAACCCCTTGGGTCTGAAAGTTGCCAATATGTGCTAATAGGAGTTATAACAGCCTTTTGCACAAAAAAAATTAAGTTCAATTTTTCTCTCCTGTGCATCCCAATTCTACTCTATAGTAGTTTCCTGATGAGTGTTCCCAATGGATTTGCCCAATCTGCCAAAATTTTCAGAGCCGGTGCAGCAACCAGCAATATCACTCCTAAAATTGGAACATCCATTAATGGTAACATGAAAGATGTTATTGTCAAGCAAATTCATGATGAGACACATGCCCGTTGTATCGTCCTTGATGATGGAAAAACCAAATTGGTCATGCTCACAGTAGACCTATGTATGATTTACAGGGAGGAATTGGATGCAGCTAAACAAAGGGCCCATGAATTAACGGGTATTCCTGCAGAAAATATGATGATGTCGGCTATTCACACCCATTCAGGAGGAACTGCCTGTTCGGTTTTTCAAAGTGATCCGGATCCGGAATATCTGAAATTTCTCAGAGAGAGAATCTCTGATGCAGTAGTAAGGGCAAATAATAATCTGGCTCCGGCGCGCATCGGTTGGGCTGTTGGTAATGAGCCAAATCAGGTATTTAATCGTCGCTGGAAAATGAAGCCCGGTAAGCCTTTAATGAATCCTTTTGGAGGAGTAGATCAGGTAAAGATGAATCCTGGTGTAGGTAATCCAGACCGTCTGGAGCCATCGGGCCCCACAGATCCTGAACTCCCAATTATTTCGATACAAACTCCTGAAGGCAGGCCCATCGCTCTGCTAGCAAATTACTCCTTGCATTATGTGGGAGGAACAGGCCCCGGTGAAATATCAGCCGATTACTTTGGAATGTTCGCAGAACAGATGAAGAGATTACTTGAGTCGGATAATCAGGGATTTCCGCCATTTGTTGCAATGCTTTCTAATGGAACAAGTGGTAATATAAATAACATCAATTGGTTTGCAAATGAAGCTCTTCCGGTAATGCCTCCTTATGCAAAAATGCGTCAGGTTGCTAATGTAATTGCTGCCGAAGCTTATAAAACCTATCAAACTATTCACTACAAGGATTGGATCTCTTTAAGTTCTGCACAAACAGAGATTAATTTAGGAGTACGCCTGCCTGAAAAAGAAGAAATTGAACGTGCAAAAGGAATTATCGCTAAGGCCAATGGCCCGGTTATGAATACCATGGAAGAAATTTACGCCCGTGAAACGATGCTGATTAAGGATTTCCCAAAGCAAGTGCCACTTATTATTCAGGCTTTTCGTATCGGTGATTTGGCAATTACGGCAGTACCCTGCGAAATATTTGTTGAAATTGGTTTGGACATCAAAGCGAAAAGTCCGTTTAAACCAACTTTTACTACTTCCCTGGCTAATGGGTACAATGGCTATTTACCGACTCCTGAACACCATAAACTGGGTGGATATGAAACCTGGAGAGCACGTTCAAGCTACCTGGAGGTTGATGCATCTGCTAAGATTAGCACGGTGCTTTTTGATCTGCTGGGGAAACTGAAGGATGGAGAATAGGGACCTGATAGCTATTGGGTGGGGAATAGGGAATAGAAAATAGGGAATAGGCAATAGAAAATGGATCTGATAGCTATCGGGTAGGAAATGAGGGATCTTAACTATTGAACCGGGAACCGGGATAAGGGAATATCAAATGCAGAATTTATCTCATATCTCGCTTCTCATATCCCGTTTCTCATATCTCGCATCTCGTTCCTCATATCCGCATCCCAGAAAATAGTATATTACATCTCAAGAAAAGTACCATAATACCATTGCACAAGAAATTATATTTGATTAGCACAATTGTCTTCCAGCATTTAATATTAGAATAATTTATGAATAGATTTCACTTCAGACGATACCGGATATTTGGATTGTTATTGATAGTTCTTACAGTCAGCATAGCGGCATTGCAGCCTGATCCTCGTAACGAAAGGCATAAGAAGGCATTGGATAGTTTTCAGATCGAACCTGGCTTGCGTATCGACCTGATTGCTGCCGAGCCGCTGGTTATCGACCCGGTAGCGCTTGCTTTTGATGAGAACCGTCAAATGTATGTTGTTGAAGACCGGGGCTATCC
Source organism: uncultured Sphingobacterium sp. (assembly GCA_964529165.1). Lineage (GTDB taxonomy): Bacteria > Bacteroidota > Bacteroidia > Sphingobacteriales > Sphingobacteriaceae > Daejeonella. The sequence goes on along the minus strand of CAZGWG010000013.1, from coordinate 14,133 downwards.
AGATCCTGTTGAAGGTGGTTCCACAACTACTTTGGGACGTGTAGCACTTTTAAAGGATACCAATGGGGATGGTATTTATGATAAACGAACTGAATTTGCTACTGGTCTGACCTATCCGAATGGTCTGATGCCCTGGAAAGGCGGTGTTTTTGTAACCTGTTCTCCGGATATTTATTATTTCAAGGATACTGATAATGATGGGATTGCAGATATAAAGAAGGTAGTACTTACCGGATTTTTTGCTACCCAAACCGCACAGATCAGAATGAGCCATCCCACAATGGGCCTGGATGGCTGGGTTTATGTGACTGCCGGACTAAATGGGGGAAATGTGAGCTCTCCTGAGCATCCTGATCGCCCTGCAGTACCGTTTAAACAGACTGACGGACGCTTTAATCCAGAGACCTTTGAGTTTCAGGTTACTGGCGGAAAAAGTCAGTTTGGTCTTACTTTCGATGCTTATGGACGTCGCTTCGGCTGTTCAAACAGGCATCCCATTATGCATTCTGTTATGGAGCCATGGTTTCTTGGCAGGAATTCAAATTTGCTCTTTAATGAAACTGTGCAGAATGTTTCAAAGGTAGAGGCTGAAGCTACTGTATATCCGGTAAGCAGAGCAGTTACCAGCGCAGATTTTATCCCTAAACTGATCGGTCGTTCGCATGCAGGGACTTTTACGGCAGCCAGCGGACTGATGGTTTTTAATGGAAGCGGACTCACACCTGCTCATCAGGGTAATATTTTTATTTGCGAATCAGCTCAGAACCTGGTTCAAAGGCAGGTTGTTTATCCTGATGGTGTTTCTTTTAAATCTAAAACGCCTTATGAAGGCAGGGAATTCCTGTCCTCAACAGATGAATGGTTTCGTCCTGTATCGCTTCAGCATGGCCCGGAGGGAGCGCTCTATCTGGCTGATATGCATCGCAAGGTAATCGATCACCCGGCTTATATTCCAGAAGAAGCCAGGGCAGGCCTGGATTGGGAAAGCGGAAAGACGGACGGAAGAATTTACCGTATTGTGCGCAAGGATTTTGTTCAAAAGAAATATGATGCCGCGGCCGGGTTGAGCTCTTCTGCAAAAACGGCTGCTTTAACTAAGTTTTTGGACTCCGGAGAGGAATGGGAACGAAATACTGCTCACAGGCTCTTGCTGGAGCGTAAGGACAAGACATCAGCTCCTTCTTTAAAGAAGATTGCTGTTGAATCAGTTTTCCCGGAGAGCCGTGCCCGGGCAGTTTGGTTACTTAATTCATTGGAATCTCTGGATTTGGCAACCTTGAAGAAGGCCTTAGCCGATAAAGAATCCGGAGTACGCGAGCAGGCGGTCTTATTAGCTGGTAATCTGTATAAAGCATATCCTGAGCTGATACAGGCCCTTGTTTCGGCCACTGATGATGAAGCTATTCGTGTTCGTTATAATAGTGCACTGGTACTGGGATCAATTGAAGGCGAGCAGGTTGTTCAGGCATTGGCGAAGGTTGCCGCGAAGGATGGTGCCGATAAATGGTTTCGTGCCGCTGTATTAAGTGGTATTGAAAAACGAATGCCTGAATTTCTGACAGCGTTCAGGGACCAGAAAAATGCAGAGCCTGTGGCTTTTGCTTCGGTGATGAAAGATCTCGGACGCTTGTTTGGGAATGGCGCCACTGCAGAAGCCTGCCGGGTGCTTTTGCATGAAGTGCTGGTATCTACCGGAGATCCGGAATGGCGGATCGCTACCATGCTTGGATTGGCAGAAGGGATTAGTGGCAGAGCTAAAGAATTTGGAACCTCTCCTAAAGGGTTACTATATGTAATTCAGGGGAATAATGCCTCAGCTTCTGATATTTCAGCATTGGATAATTTTGTAAGCCGTGTGCTTAATATAGCCACCAATCCGGCTGAAAATACGAGAGAAAGGATATCTGCAACAGCTTTGCTTGGCTATACAGATTTTGAACGCAGCCATTCGGCTCTTCAAAAAATGATTGTTCCAAGTTCTCCGCCCGAATTATTGCTTGAGGCAATTTCAGCTTTCACGCGTTTAGATGATCCGCGTGGAGCGGCAATCCTCCTTGAGAAAAAAGCCTGGTCTGCTTATACCCCCAGAGTAAAATCGGCAGTTGTCGCTGCGGTAGTATCAAAATCCGCATTCATAAATGAATTATTTCTGGCAATTGAAAAAGGTACCATAAGCGGGGCTGAATTATCCTCGGCTGATAGAATGCGACTGATATCTGACAAGAATACTCAGATCAGTGATCGTGCGAAAAATTTGTTTAAAGAACTGGAGGGAGGGAACCGCATGGCAGTATATCAGGAATACCGAAAAGCGCTTACCGCACAGGTCGATGCTAAACTGGGAAAAGCAGTTTTTCAGAAAGCCTGCTCAGCTTGCCATACCTATCAGAATGAGGGTGGTAAGGTCGGACCGGATCTGACTGGAGTGAAGAACCAGCCTGCTGATGCATTATTGCTTCATATTCTTGTTCCCAATTATGAAGTATTACCAGCCTATCAGTCGGTATCGATCAGTACGAATGATGGCCGCTCATTTTCGGGCTGGCTGGTCTCAGAAAATGAAAACAGCTTGACCCTTCGTACAACCTTTGGCACAGATGAATCTATTCTGAGGAGGAATATTTCATCACTCAGTAATTCGGGACTTTCACTGATGCCTGATGGACTTGAACAAAGTATAAGTAAAGATGAAATGGTAAAATTGATTGCCTATCTGAAGGGAGGGGCATAGCTTGCATTCTGACTTGAACCGGGTTTGGGAATCAGCTATGGGCTATGAGCAATCCGCTTGAAATCTGAAAAAATATCAGCATTGGGAGTATTGCTCAGATATGATGGCTCTTAGCCCAACACTAGCTAACATGGGTCGAATGCTTATAGAGTATTAATAACGCTGACAGGGTTCAAAACCCTGTCAGCGTTTCAGTACTATTAACATATGACCACCTATCGGGATCATTTAATCCTGGTTTAATTGAGAGTTTGCTGTCAGAAATATTGATACAAACTTGATCAGAGGAACCGAAAAGAAAATTTTAACGGAATTTAGATTTTAGTCAGACTTTAATGATTTGGGATTAATAAAATTAGCATAATTTAACCTTTAAATAAATCTGTCTCCTCCTGATGATAACAAGAGAAAGCTCATCAGGGGGAATGGTAGAACAGTTGAACTAAGCTTATACCGGATGATTTACCCAGAGTTCCATAATTGACAGAATGAAGAAACAAACTAATCATATATCCCGGCGCAAATTGCTTATTGATGCTGCCCGCACCGGATTAGCAGCATCGCTTATACCATTGTCGGGTTTCTCTGAAGCCAGTCGGGAAAAGAGAGGTTTAATTGCAGATGAGAATAAAAAGCAAGGTTCAAGCGATTGGCAGTTAACCCGTGTGCGTCCGGACCGGGATGGTCAGCGTTGTCCATCGATAGAAGGCTATTGTTCAAAGCAAAGCGTTAAAGCTGGTGAGTCTATAGATATTATGGTTTCAACCGACCAGAAGGTGCAATTTGAGATTGAGATTTTCCGTACCGGTTATTATGGGGGATGCGGTGCCCGACTGATGAAGAAAATGGGTCCGTTTGAGGGCTATTCCCAGGCTGTACCTAAACCCGGATTGAAAAGTCTTCATGAATGTAAATGGAAACCCTGTACTTCAATGACAATTCCTGATGATTGGTTGAGCGGAGTTTACCTGGGTCGTTTAACGACTTTGCCGGCTGATGAAAATACCCCTTACTGGCAGAGTTATATCATTTTTATAGTTCGTGATGACCGTCCGGCAGATGTTCTTTTTCAATGTTCTGATAATACCTGGCAGGCTTATAACCGATGGCCGAATAACTATTCGGTTTATACGCATCCCAAAGGTGTTGAAGGTCCATGGGCTGATGTCAGTTTTGATCGTCCCTATGGACGACAATCCCAGTATACCGGTGTTGTCAATGATCCGCTTTCCTTTGGCTCTGGCGAGTTTCTTTCACTTGAACAACCCCTGTCTTATTTTCTTGAGCAGCACGGATATGATGTAAGCTATTGTTCGAACAGTGATATGTTATCTCCCGAGCGTGGGCTTAAGTGTAAGGCTTTTATCAGTGTAGGACATGATGAGTATTGGGATATACGTCAGTATAACAGTGTGGTAAAGATGCGAGATCAGGGTGTAAATCTGTTGTTTTTATCCGGCAATACGATTTGTTGGGTCACACCTTTCAGGGCAAGTAGTGACGGACGGGAAAACCGGATCATTTTCAGAGGAGGTCCGTACGGAGACCAAAACAAATATGCTACTGATCGCGAGAATTTAAACGGACCATTTCCTGAGCGGGGGCCTGATGAGGGTTTCTTAATGGGGGTTAGGAATATTGATCCGATTACCGGAGGTGGCGACTGGATTATCACCAAACCTGAACACTGGATTTTTAAGGATACAGGAATTAAGAAAGGGGATCGTATTCCAGGTCTGATTGGATGGGAATACATGGGTGAGCCGGCGCCAATTCCTGGTTTGGAGATTGTTGCAGAAGGCACGGCATGGAGTGGTGGAGTTAAACCTCAGCGATGGGCTTCAACAATTTATACCGCTCCAACAGGAAATATTGTATTCAGTGCCTCAACAATATTCTGGGCCCAGGCTTTAAGTATGCCTCCTGGGCATACGCTGCCCTGGTCACACTGGAGTCGTCCGCATGGGCCTGATGCCAGGGTTCAGCAAATAATGCATAATTTATTGCGAAAATCAGGTGCTTCCTGAGTATCTTTTGATAGAGAAATAAAAGCAGAGCTGATCCATATCACGGGAGTTAAAAACAATACCAGTTTGATGAAGAAATCAAAGAATAAAATAAGTCGGAGGGAAGTCCTTAAAGGTGCTGCGCAGGCAGGATTGGCGGCTGCTCTTTTACCATTATCTGGCTTTTCCAATGCAGAACAGCAAAGAAGCGGTCTGATCGTAGCTGAGAATAAGAAGCAAGGTACCACAGACTGGCAGCTTACTTTTATTAAATCAGAGCAGTTCCGTTCTAAGCTTATTGAGGGCTACTGCTCCAAGACAAGTGTACGTTCAGGAGAGACTATAGATATCTTTCTGAATGCAGCCGCTCAAACAGATATTAGTATTGATATCTACCGGATGGGTTATTATGGTGGTAAAGGAGGGCGTTTTATGAAGAAATTAGGCCCTTTCCCGGTAAGTCCGCAAGCTGTACCGCCTATAGCTGAAAATCGCCTGCGCCAGTGCGAATGGGAACGCGCAAACTCCTTTACAATACCAGCGGATTGGCTCAGTGGTGTATATCTGGGAAAATTATCCTGCTCGACACATCGTTATGAGAGTTACATCATTTTTATAGTACGCGATGACAGGAAAGCAGATTTGATGTTCCAAACCAGTGACAATACCTGGCAAGCTTATAATAAATGGCCTGATACCTTTTCTCTTTATGATAGTGATCCTCCCCAACAGTCGCTGAGCGGGAGAACCTGGGTAAGTTATAACCGGCCTTATGGAAAATATCCCCAGGTTGTAGACCAGCCCTTGTCTCAGGGATCCGGTGAGTTTTTGCTATGGGAATATTCCCTATGTTTTTGGTTGGAACAGCAGGGTTATGATGTTACCTATTGCTCCAATATTGACACACATACAGATCCCTCAGGACTTGACCGTGTGAAGTGTTTTCTTTCTGTGGGACATGATGAATACTGGACCTTGCAGATGTTTGAGAACGTTAAAAAGGCAGTGGATCGCGGACTAAATGCCGCTTTTTTATCGGGCAACGCATTGATGTGGGTTATTGATCTTAAACCGCTTGTCGGTGTTGATACGGCCAGTCTTGATCCGGCTTCCGGCTTGAGTAAAGCAGGTGTCGGACGGTTACCATTAAAACCCGATCCCTCAGGAGCCCCTAACCGGACCTTTTACCGCATGGGACGTTTCGGTGGTTTTAGTGAAGCCGAGAAGAAACTTGGAATAATGGGGCCTTTTGAAAAAGATGACTGGCCAAATGAAAATACCTTAATTGGTGCCAGAACAGTTTATCCGTTTAATGGTTCTGCAGATTGGATTGTGACCAAACCTGATCACTGGATTTTTGAAGGAACCGGGATGCGTAAAGGAGATAAAATACCCGGACTCGTTGGCTGGGAACATCATGGCGATCCGGCTAAAATACCCGGTCTGGAAGTTGTTGCTGAAGGCACTACCACAAATGGGGCAGAGCAGAAATCCTACTATACAGCCACAGTTTATCCCGGACCAAAAGGAAACTGGGTTTTTAATGCCGCAACAATTTATTGGTCCTTTGGCCTTGCAGTTCCCCCGGGGGTAATTACTCCAAACTCACACTTTGGCCGGCCGCATGGGGTGGATGAACGGGTACAGAAAATAACTGCCAATTTTTTGAAGCGATGCGGGATTTAAAAATGTGTTAACAATTAAACGATTTATTGGTTATGAGCTATGAGCAACCAGCTTGAAATCTGAAAAAATAGCAATAAAATGAGTATTACTCAAATTTGATGGCTCAAAGCCCAAAGCACTTAGCAAAACCAATGACCAATTACATTTAACATTAGTATTTATCATTTTATCCATTTATCATCCATGAATTATCATTCATTAGCCTTAAAAAGCAGGTACAAAAGAACAATTGCTTTCATCCTGGTAGGTTGTACAATTCTGTTTTTTATCGGGAGTAAAGAAAAGGAAGTTATTGTAGCAGAATTGGATGGCCTAAAAGTACCTGAAGGATTTTCTATCGAACGTGCTGTTGATCCCTCTATGTTATCTTACCCAATGTTTGCCTCCTTCGATGGACAGGGTAGGCTCTTTGTTTTCGAGTCGGATGGTAGTTCACCTACTAACCAGGAAATGTTAAAAAAGCCGCCGTACCATATCCGCCTTCTTGAGGATTCGGATGGTGATGGTATTTTTGATAAGAGTAAGATCTTTGCCGACTCCCTGACCTTTCCGAAAGGCGGGGTATTCTATAAAGGCAGTCTTTATGTAAGCTCTTCTCCCGATTTGATACGTCTCACGGATACCGACAATGATGGTGTTGCTGATAAGCGAGAAGTAATCCTTACCGGTTGGGTACTGAATTCCAATGCGGCATTGTTGGGCGGACCCTTTATGGGGCCTGACGGTTGGCTGTACCTGACTGATGCCAGGAGAGGATTTGATATTACCACTAAAGAAGGTCAGAATCTTAAAGGAGGTTCTGCAAGGATCTGGAGATGCAGGCCTGATGGGTCGGGTTTGGAATCGATGTCTGGCGGTGGTTATGATAATGCTATTGAAATCGCCTTTATGCCTTCGGGTGAAACAGTAGGAACAATGACCTATTTTGTGAATCCGGAAGGCGGGATGAGAGATGCATTGATGCACTGGGTTGAAGGCGGGGTATTCCCAAAATCAGGGCCTGTAATTCAACAGGATAAATTCAAATTGACCGGGGATCTGATGCCGGTGATGACAAAGATGGCCCGTGTGGCTCCATCCGGATTAATGCGTTACCGGGGATCTGCCTTGGGAAAAGAGTATAGCACCAATATTTTCAGTGCCGAATTTAATACCGGGCGTATTATGCGTCATCAGGTAAGCGCTGAAGGGGCTTCGTATAAAACTGTCGATGAACCCTTTATAACTTCTACGGTTCAGGATATTCACCTTACTGATGTGCTTGAAGATGCCGACGGAAGTATGCTGGTGCTCAACACAGGAGGTTGGTTCATTTTAGGATGCCCTTTGTCGAGAGTAGCTAAAATGGATGTCAATGGCGGCATCTACCGGATCAGAAGAAATGGATCACCAAGAGTTTCAGATCCCTGGGGAAAGAAGCTCGATCTCAAATCCATGCCTGTTCAGACTCTGGCAGCTACGATCAAAGACCCTCGCCTGGCAGTTCGCGACAATGTGATTGAAGGCCTGGTTGAAAAAGGTGAAGCTGCGGTTTTACCAATAAAAAACACCTTGCTCCGTTCTGAAAATGAGGAAATTCGTGCTGCCGGAATATTTGCACTTTACCGGATTGGTACAGCCAATGCAATAAAAGAAGCACGCCTGGGTTTAAGCGATGCCAGTATGCTTGTGAGAACCTCTGCCGCTCGAGTCATGGGGCTGGCAAAGGATAAAGCTTCATTAGATAAACTGATGGAACTGGTGCAGAAGGATAAACCTTCGGTTCGCCGGCAGGCAGCAACAGCTATCGGACAGATCGGAGATCAGCGTGCCGTTACAGCACTTTTAAATGCGGCTGCAACGAATAAAGATCGCTTTGTAGATCATGCCATCATCTATTCACTAATTACTTTGAAAAACACAGCACCTTTGATTGCTGCTTTAAAGAGTCCTTCTTCAAGCGTAAGAAAATCTGCGCTTATCGCTCTTGATCAAATGGATGGCTCTATTCTGAGCAAAGAGAATCTGGTTCCATTCCTAAATAGTAGTGATCCTGAATCCAGGAAAACAGGAATTTGGGTTGCTTCCCACCGCCCGGAATGGTCGGATATTGTGATCAACTTTCTCAAAGGCCGATTAGCTGTTCCAAATCTTTCTGACGCTGATATCACAGCAGTCCGTGATCTGATGATCACCTTTAGTGAAAACAAAGCTTTACAGCAGTTTTTGGGAGAGCAACTCGGAGATCAGGCAACACCGGCAGCAAGACAAGCTTTATTAATTGATGTGATCACTCACTCTCCGGTTAAAGTTATTCCGGATATATGGGTGCAGCAATTAGGTAAATTACTGGATAATGGAAGTGTAGAAATTAAATCGCAGATACTCGGACTGATCGAATCAAGAGGGATTAAGGTTTTAAACGAACAATTGAAAATGATTGTTCAGAATCCGGGTACTTCAGCCGACTTCAGGCTGAAAGCCCTTAGTTCAAAACTCCTGTCTGAACCGAATCTTTCTGACGGGGAATTTCAAATGGTTCTTGCGTATTTAGATAGTAAGAATGAATCGCCAATCAGGCAAATGGCTGCCCGATTGCTGGCAAAGGCAAAGTTAAATGATACTCAGCTTATTCAATTGGCGAAGGAGCAGGTTGCTAAAGCAGATGTTTTCCTTATGCCAAATCTGGTGGCCGCTTTTGGGGCAGGAAAAAATGCAGATGTTGGTGCCGCACTTGTGGCTGCCCTTGGAAGTTCTGCCGATCGCCTGGATAATCTTTCGGAACAGGATTTAAAAACGCTGCTGAATAAATATCCGCAGACGGTAAAAGCTTCCGGCGAACCTTTGCTTGCTGCTCTGACTGAGCGGAATGCTGCCCGCCTGAGCGAGCTTCATGCGGTAGAGGCCCGCTTAAGCAGGGGCGATGTAGCGCAGGGAGCAAAACTGTTCTTCGGAAAGGCAATTTGCTCCTCATGTCATGCAGTTGCAAATAAGGGCGGGAAATTTGGGCCTGACCTGACAAATATTGGTCAGATTCGTTCAAGTCACGATATCCTTGAGGCTATAATGTATCCCGGTGCAAGCTTTGCAAGGGAGTATGAAACAAGCAAAGTCATTACAAAATCAACTACTCATGTCGGTGTGATCAAAGAACAATTTCCGGATGCCATTACAGTTGAAATTGGTCCGGGTATAATTGTACGTGTTCAGCGCTCAGAAATTACCGGCATAGAACCGATGAGCATATCGATGATGCCGCCGGGGCTTGATAAACAATTAACATCAGAAGAATTATCAGACCTGATGGCTTACCTTAATTCCCTCCCAGATGGACTGGGAACAATCAGAAAAAAGAATTAAATAATTGACTTAACCTTAAATATAAAATGAAAAGAACATTTCTGCTTTCTATTGCCCTTATTTCTTCGCTGATAATCATTGAAGGCTGTGGTACTGTAAAAACAAATTCAGGTCAGGCGAAAACCGACCAATCTAAAACAATCAGCCTATTTAATGGCAAGGATCTTAGCGGCTGGTATACCTTTGTTAAAGGCCGTGGGACGGGCATTGATCCTAAAAAGGTATTTACTGTAGGGGATGGCCTGATTAAAATTTCTGGCGAAGAGTATGGCTGTATTACTACCAATGAGGAATACAGTGATTATAAATTGATTGTAGAATTTAAATGGGGGCCGAGAACTTTTGCTCCAAGAGTAGATAAGGCAAGGGACAATGGTATACTTCTGCACTCAACGGGTGAAGACGGTGGTTATTCAGGAACCTGGATGTATTCTATAGAATGTCAGATTATTGAAGGAGGTACAGGAGATTTTCTGGTTGTAGGTGATGGTACCGATAAGTTCTCCCTGACCAGTAATGTCGCTCCAAAAAAACCGGGAGGTGGCAATGTTTATATGCCCGGAGGCCAGCCTCTGACTATCAATAAAGGCAGAATCGACTGGTTTGCGCGTGATCCGGAATGGAAAGATGTTTTAGGTTTCAGAGGCGAAAAAGATGTTGAAAAGGAAGTTGGCAAATGGAACAGAATTGAATGCATCGCTGATGGAGATAACCTTACTGTTTACCTGAATGGCGTACTTGTCAATCAGGCTTATCGCGTAAAACCAAGCAGAGGAAAGATTCAGATACAGTCTGAAGGAGCAGAAATGTTTGTCAGAAAGGTAGAACTCGTTCCATTGGCTGCGAAATAGATTAGTGTTAATTAAGTGTGAAGTTTGCTATGGGCTATGAGCTTTGAGCCATCAGCTATGGGCTATGAGCCATCAGCTTTGGATAATAATTTTAATATTACTCAAATTTGATAGCTCGAATCTGACTGCTCGAATCTAACACAACATTAATTAATTCTCAGGATAAATTGACAGATATAATTCATAAATTCAATTCAGAAACTCAAACTATAAAAAAATGAATCTTTCAAATAAACTCAGGTCTCTCATTTTGCTCGCATTGATTCTTCCGGTGCTGGTATCATTTAAGGAAGATCCAAAAAGGATCGGAAATAAGGCAGAAATGCTGCAAAGGGAGGGCTTCGTTCCTCTGTTTAACGGGAAAGATCTTAAAGGATGGAAAGGCTTAGTAGGAGACCCGATAAAGAGGTCGAAGATGGATGCCAAAACTTTGGCAGAAGAACAAAAGAAGGCTGATGCTGAAATGCGTGATAGCTGGAAAGTAGTTGATGGCGAATTGCGGTTTACCGGACATGGAAATAATATCACTACGGTTAAGAAATATGCTGATTTTGAAATGCTCGTTGACTGGAAAATCATCGATGACGGAAAGCAGGAGGGTGATGCAGGGATCTATCTTCGGGGTACACCACAGGTGCAGATCTGGGACAATGCCCGCGTAAAGGTTGGAGCACAGGTTGGATCAGGCGGTTTATATAACAATAAAGAGAATGAAAGCAAGCCCCTTACAGTTGCTGATAAGAAATTAGGAGAATGGAATACCTTTCGTATTATCATGAAAGCTGACAGGGTTACTGTCTACCTGAACGATGTACTGGTAACTGATAATGTAATCCTGGAAAATTACTGGGACAGAAACCTGCCTATTTTTGCGGAAGAGCAGATAGAATTGCAGGCGCATGGTTCCCCTGTTTACTACCGTAATATTTATATCAAAGAGCTTCCTCGTGTAAAACCATTCCAGCTTAGTGCACAGGAGAAAAAGGCAGGTTATAAGGTGTTGTTTGATGGAACCAATATGCATAGCTGGATAGGTAATACCAGAGATTATATTACCGAAAATGGTAATATGGCTGTTCGTCCGAAACCTGGTAAAAGTTCTTTGGGTAATAACTTATTCTCAAGAGAAGAATTCAGTGATTTTGTTTTACGGTTTGAGTTTCAACTGACACCGGGCGCAAATAATGGTTTAGGCATCAGATCTCCTATAACCGGCGATGCCGCTTATGAAGGAATGGAATTGCAAATACTGGATAATGATGCACCTGTTTATAAGGATTTGAAAGTTTATCAGTATCACGGTTCTATCTATGGTACAATACCTGCAAAAAGAGGCTATCTGAAACCTGTGGGTGAATGGAACTATCAGGAAGTAATTGTTCAGGGACCAAAGATCAAGGTCATTTTAAACGGTACGGTAATACTTGATGCAGATATTACTGATGCCAGGAAAAATGGTGCCGCCGACGGGCAGAAACATCCCGGTTTATTACGCGACAGCGGTCATATCGGTTTTCTTGGGCATGGAAATCCTTTAATGTTCAGAAATATTAGGATCAAAGATTTAAGTGGGAAGTAGGTAATAGGTAATAGGGAATTGAGAGAGGAGGCCCGATATCTATTGGGTGGGCATAGGATTTGAGAAAACAGTAATAATTTGAGAATTGGCTAGAATTTAATAGCTCATATCTCATATCTCAAAGCTCACAGCCCAAAGCTCAAATCCCATAGCCCACAGCAAAAATTACGATTGTTTATCATAAAGTATAACACTTAATTTATGAAATTGAATTCAACCCGCAGAGAATTTATCAGGCGCACAAGCATTGCCGGAATGGGCATGTTTATGCTTCCGGGGATGTTACGTAAAGTAGCAGCTAGCGACCGTTTGCGAATTGCCCATATTGGTTTAGGAGGAATGGGTAATGCCCACATGAAGTGGTTTGCAGCTATTCCGGAGGTAGATATTGTAGCTTTATGTGATGTTGATCAGGAGCATTTGGATTCTACGATGCGAACCCTGGATACGCTCCGTCCCGGACATAAAGCGCAGGCTTATAAAGATTTCAGGCACATCCTTGATCGCAAAGATATTGATGCAATATCTTGTGCTACTCCTGATCATTGGCATAGCCAGATTGCAACGCTTGCATTTAAAGCCGGTAAAGATGTGTATGGAGAAAAGCCCCTTTCTTATGATGTTAAGGGAGGCGAAGAAATGCTTAAGAATTTAAAGCGTTACGACCGGATTTTCCAATTGGGTACCCAGATTCATGCCGGTGATAATTATCATCGTGTGGTGGAACTTGTTCGTTCTGGAATTCTGGGTAAAATTCATACCGTCCGTTTATGGAAAACCGGTGTTCCTCCCGATTTTGGTCCTGCAGCCTACCAGCCTGTTCCAAAGAACTTGGATTGGGATATGTGGCTTGGCCCGGCTCCTGTATCTGAATATGATCCTCAACGCTGTCATTTTAATTGGCGTTATTTTTCTGACTATGGACATGGTGTCTTCGGTGATTTCTGGTCGCATATCGCTGATGTTGCTTATTGGGCACTCCAGCCTCAGGGCTTAAAAAGCATCCATGCCAGAGGTGAGCAAAATACAGGTATTTCCAATGTTCAGCGTTGGATTGATGTGGATTATGAGTATGAAGATTTAAATATTTACTGGACGAGCACGGTTCCAAATGTTCCGGGATCTGCTACCCGTTCTAATATTGGAGCTTATTTTGAGGGAGATAAGGGTACCTTGATTTGTGATTATAATACCCATGAGGTTCGGATAGGTGGAGAACTTGTGCCTGATTTGACTCATGTTCCGATCACAATTGAACGTTCACCGGGTCATCAGCAGAATTTTGTGAATGCAGTTAAATCGCGTACACAACCCGAGTCTAATCTGGAATATGCACGTAAATTAACCTTGCCTATGCACCTCGGTATAATATCTTATAAATCAGGCAGAAAGCTGGAATGGAATGATAAGCGGGAGCGGTTTGTACATGACAGAGAAGCCAATCAGCTATTATCCAGGGAGAATCGGAAGGAATGGGATTTGACGTAAGGTGTTTGGGGGATGGTGAGAATAAGGAGGTCTTCGATATAATGACATTTAGTATTTATAAAAGGAGGTCGCGGCTTTCGATATAATGACTATCAATGCTTACAAAATGAGGCTGCCCTTAGCGGGCTTGACCCCAATGTTATTATTTAAGGATTGGGAGGTTCCAGCCTTCGCTGGAATGACAAATTTAGTGGGGGGTATGGAGGTTCCAGCTTTCGCTGGAATGACAAATTTAGTGGGAGGTATAGGGAGATTCCAGCCTTCGCTGGAATCGGCTCAGGTTACTTACTTCTTTTGATGAACCAATCCGCGGCAAGATCATGCCAATCTGGGTTATGTTTTTCAATCAGATTATTTTTCCAGGATCGTTGCCAGGTTTTTAATTGTTTTTCCCTGGCGATGGCTAAGTTCACGTCAGTAAACTTTTCATACCACACCAGTTTAGTACAATTG
>CAZGWG010000012.1:20947-40850 GCA_964529165.1 uncultured Sphingobacterium sp. | reverse complement strand
ACTATTAAAAATCAATTATGGAAAACTATAATACAACAGTTGTTAAGTTCATAGCCGAGGTAAAATTCATTAATTTGCGGAATCCGGAATGATGGAAGGCGATCCGGATGGTCATCACTTCAGAAATGGAAAGCCTGAACGGTTTATTCCTGAGTTTGGGCGATCTGATTAGCTTTTTATTCAGGAAGGGTTCAAAATGTTAGCTAATTCATCAAAGGAAACGAAAATTCCGGTAATTTTATCTGTTGAAAGCATAGCGTATTTTTTAGGTAAATATGTATTTTACAGATACTTAAATACAATAAATTACCGCTTGTTTTTTACAAATTATCTTCTTTTTATCGAACTCACGTTAATTTTAATATCAGGTTCTTTGATTTCATTCATTATACCCGAATCTTTGTTCCTGAATGCGGGTATTTGGATAAATTATCTTTATTTTTTACTTTTAAATAAGATACACTGCTTGGATTATGCTTTCTCAAACTATACCGAAGTCCTGCGCAAACCTCTTAGTTAAAGCTTAATAAGCATTCGATGCCTGGAAAGTATTTCGTTTATATCATTTTCTTTTTAATACTGTTTAAGGCTGGATTAAGTTTCGGAAATGTCGCTGGTATTTTGAAAGATACAAGTTTCGATGTCAGATTGAGTAAATTAAAATCAGACATCGGAAAGGTAGTTGGGAAGCACAGGAATTTAGCCGCAGGAATAGCGCTTGTAAAGGATAATCAGTCCATTTGGATAACCGGACTTGGTAATGATAAACCGAATCATCCTGCTTCAGAAAATACCATGTTCCGGACAGCTTCGGTTTCTAAAATGCTTGTTGCACTTTCAATTCTTAAATTGCAGGAAGAAGGTAAACTAAAGCTCAGCAATAAGATCAAAGATATTATTCCGGAAATTCAGTTTGATAATCCCTGGGAATCATCTGATCCTGTCAGGATTGTTCATTTACTTGAGCATACCAGCGGATGGGATGAGATTCATTTAGTTGAGATGACACATAATCAGGCTCCTCCGGTTTCTCTTAAACAAGCATTGGAATTTCATCCACATTCAAGAAAATCAAGATGGGTGCCAGGCTCCCGAATGGCTTATTGTAATTCGGGTTATGCGGTTGCCGCTTATGTAATTGAAAAGCTGAGTGGTATGCGGTATGAAGACTATGTCAGGAAATCGCTGTTTCAGCCCCTTGGCATGAATCATTCCTCCTTTTTAATAGATAAGCAATATGAGAAATGGGGCGCTCAGATGTATAATTGGGCGATGCAGAAAGTTAGTTATAAACATGAGCTCTATAGGCCTGCTGCTTCATTAAATTCCTCGGCAGGCGACATGGTTAAAATTGTGAGTTTACTTCTTAAGCATGGTGCTTTAGATACAATACAGTTCCTTAGTAAGGAATCTGTTCTGCGAATGGAATCTCCTAAAAGTACACCCGGCGCATTGTCAGGTTTGCAGCTGGGCTACGGTTTAGCTAATCGCAGCAGTTCCTATAAGGGTTTTATATATCAGGGGCATGATGGAGCCATGGATGGTGGTTTGTCGGAACTTGCGTACCTGCCCAATTCGGGTATTGGACATGTTATCCTCCTTAATGCTAACAATGGTTCTGCAATGCAGGAGATATCTTCTCTAATCCGTGAGTTTGAAACAGGTTCTGTTCAGCCTTCAGATAAGCTAGTAAAAAAAAGCTATGTGGGAGTAATTAATATTAAGGATGGTTATTATTTGTCTATAAACCCAAGGAGTCAGAATCGCTTTTATCAGGACTTGATCCTCAATATTGAGCGACTTGAGGTCTTTAATGATCGAATAACATTATCCTGGATAATTCCCGGGTCTAAAAGAACATATTACCCGGTTTCGGCAAAACAGCTTAAGCTTGAAAATACGAACAAAATAGCTTTGGTTGAAGGAATGGATCCAATAGCAGGAAAAGTACTTTATACTGATACTACAGTACTTCAACCTATTTCTGCTGTACGGGTTTTTGGTCAACTTTTTATCCTCATGCTCTGGGTATTTATGATGTTTTCTGTATTTCTATGCAGCTTGGTTTTATTGCTGCCCGCTTTAATAAACTATAAAAAATATGGAGAACGTTTAAGGTTGACTTTACCTGTAACGATAACAAGCATTTTTATCTTAGCTCTGATAGTACTGTCAAGAATTCCTATTCCTGATTCAGATATTTTATTATCAAAGCCAAGTATCTTATCCATCAGCCTTTTGTTTTTGTCAGTTCTTTTTGTAATCGCTGCGGGCTGGTCTATGTTCGATATTTACCGGATGAAAAAGAAATCGAGAGGAGGGGTTATTTTTTGGGCGGTACTGCTTTTGTCTTGCCTTCATGCAGTAGCTGCTATTTATCTGCTTGCTCTTAATGTGATACCAGTTATTAGTTGGTCCTAGTATTAAGCTAAATGTAATTGATCATTAGTTTTTGCTATGGGTTTGAGCTAAGAGCCATCAAATTTGAGTAATATTTACATTATTGATATGCAAAGCTCATTGCTCAATGCCATCAATTTCATTTTTAACATCACACTAGTATTGTCAATTTTGTCGAATTCCAATTAGTAAATCAAAGGGAGGTTCTTTTATCTATTACAACCCTCTTTCTAGCGGTTGGCTTATTTTTCGTTCAGAGTTCTGTCACTATGGCTTTTGCAGAATGGTTGATAGGAGGGATAAAACTTCTTATCTTTGTCATCAGAAATGAAATTCTACGATAAATATCCGCAACTAAAAGAAAAGGGTTTCTTGGCTCAAATGCTTACGAATACGGTATTCTCTACAATGTCGTTGGAAAACCAACAAGTATCAATGCAGAAAGTTGAAGAGATTGTTTTGTTATTGTTGAAAGAGCAGGAATTAAAAGGCGGTCATTTCTTTTCTAATCAAAGTCGTTAAGGGCTCAAAATTCCCTTTGTCAGCCGATTTCATTGCATCAATGTATACTTTTCTGCTGTCGCCTTCCCGGTGATAAAGTTCAAGTGGTCTGTAACCTAACTTAAGAGCTACAAGGTTCATTACAATTCGTCCTGTCCTACCGTTACCGTTGTTGAAAGGATGAATACGGATAAACTCATAGTGGGCAAAAGTCAGACATTCCAAATGTTCTTGTGAAGTTGTTGAGTTATTGATTTTGAAATTCAAGTTGTCAATGAACTGATACATGAGTTGTAAAACCTGTGTTGGGTCAGGTGGTGTAAGCTGCCCTACTACAACTTTTGTTGTCCGCCACTTACCAGCCCAATCGTAAAGGTTTGAAAATGCAGTGCTATGAATTTCTAAAAGCAGTTGGGTAGAAAATGGTGTGTCGCTGTCAAGTCCAAAAACGAAAAGCTCAGCAGCGGCAATACCTTTTGCTTCATGTTCATTGATAAGGTTTTTGTCAGTGAGTCCCAACTTGTTTTCGTCTGGCGAAGGTGTCCAACTTGTATTATCGTCCATACTTCAAAGATAGATTCTTTACTGTTTGTTTCTTGCAGAAATGTTCGGGTATGCACTGTCTTCAAAAACTTATCGCTAAGTGTTTCCCTCAAACAATATTATTATCTATTGCTTTATTGATCGCTGAAACTTTATTATTCACCTGCAGCTTTCTGTAAATTTGTTCCACATGTTTTCGGATAGTCCCGGTACTGATAAACAGGTTTGTGGCTATTTGATCATAGGTAAGCCCATTTTTTAACTGTTCAAGCACTTCGATTTCCCGTTTGGTTAATTTGAAGTCCTGGTTATTGGTTTGAGGAGATTGCGGGTTCCTGATCAGGTTTATTACTTTTAACGCGATTGATGCTGAAATGGCGGCTCCTCCGGCAATGGTATCCAGAATAGCTTTATGTATTGTCTCGCGGTTTTCTTCCTTTAACAAATAACCATTTGCTCCGGCCCGGATCATTTCCAGAATCTTATCATCATCATCAAATGTAGTGAGTGCCAGAACCTTAATCTTAGCGTTTTGTTGTCTGAGCTTCAGTGTGGTGTTTATACCATTTAATACCGGCATTTCAATATCCATTAACACAAGTTCAATAGGAAGGTCTTTGATTTGTTCCAGAAGGTCGGTGCCGTTTGAAGCAACCAGCCGGATCCGGATGTCCTCATAGGTGCCCAGTTTTTCTTTAATCGCCTTTAGGGCGAAGGGATTGTCTTCGGCAATTGCAATATATATGGGCATAACTAATTTTTATGCTAAACTAAGGCTTGACCTGTCGCAGTTCTATACGTAATTATTCGTATTTATTGGATTGGCAATATCAGTTCAATAAGCGTCCCATCGGATCCGGAACTTAACTTAATTTCAGCATTCAAAGCACCAGCCCGGGTCTTCATATTGTTCAGACCAAAACCGATTGACTCTGTTTGCAGGTCAAAACCCTCACCATTGTCTTTAATTATAATGATCAGTTTATCGCTGTTTTCTGAAGATAAACGGACATCAATATGTGAAGCCGTACTGTGTTTAACTGCGTTATTTACCGCTTCCTGTATAATGCGGAATAATTCAGTTACCTGATGTGCCTGAAGCTTTAAGGAAAGATTCCCCGATAATTGCAGGGACACCTGGCTGGCAGTTTTAAAGAACTCCCGGAGTTTAACTCCGAACTCATCCAGGCTTACATCATTACGGTTGATCAGCCAAACAGTTTTCCTGAGTTCCCGGATAGTTTCGCCAGTCAGGTCTTTCAACTGATCTATTTTTCCTTCGCTTGCAGAAGCTCTGATTTCATCATTATCTACAATGGAGTGTATAAAAGTAAGGTAGGAGCCAATATTATCATGTAGTTCTTTAGAGATGCGGCTTTTTTCAGCATTTAATTTCCTTTCTGCCTCTATTTTCAGACGTTCTGTTTCAAGTTCCTGCTCCAGGAGTAATCGCCTTTCTTTTTGTTTACGCTGGCGATTGATGAAATAGGAAATGATGACAAGGGTGCAGATCAGTACTATTGCAATCACTAAAAGCAAATTCCGTTGTGCAATCTCCAGTTTTTGAATATCAGCCTTCTGATTCAGGTCCCTGATTTTTTGCTCACGCCGTTCGGTTTCATATTTAGCCTGGAGTTCCTGTACCATTGCATTATTCTGTGCTTCGTTCAAACTATCACGGAATGCAAATGAGGATTGGAGATGCGCATAAGCTGAACTGAATTTTCCCTGGGCAGCTTCCGATTCGGCAAGTGACGAATACGCTGCCGAAAGTACTTCTGTATCTTTTACGTCACTGGCCAGAGCGATTGCTCTGTTCAGATTTGCTTCCGATAAGGTATAGTTTTTCTTTTTAAATTCAATTTCGCCGATTTTAAGTAAAGTCTGAGCCTGCAATTTGACGTCTTTGTTTTCTTTATGAATAGAATTGGCCAGGCGATAATTGTTTAAGGCTTTTTCAAGTTGATTCTGCTCCAGGTAAATATCTGCTAAGTTCTGGTATGCCGACCCGGTTCTGATACTTAGTCCGATTTTATTATGAATACGCATGGAGGCATTCAGGAAATAAATTGCTGAATCGGGCATTTTAAAAGCATGATAGGTTGCGCCGATATTATTGTATGCTGTAGCAATTTCTACAGAATCTTTGGCGGCACTTACCAGTTCTGCATATTCTTTAAAGTAGTTTAATGCGTCCCTGTATTTGCGCTGATTATTATATATAATTGCCAGAAGGTTATAAGCCCTGCCTTCACCATTGGGATTATTCGCCTGTTTAAACTTGTCCAGCGAAAGCAGTGCAAATTTAAGTGTTTGCTGATAGTCGAACCGCGCATTATAGGTCGTTGCCAGGTTCAGGTACGCTTTGCCGGTTTCGAGGGTATCATTCAGCTTCTGGAAAAGATTTAATGATTCCTTATAATAAGGAATAGCCTCGTCAAACTTACTGTTGACATGAGAAGCAACTCCCATCATCTTGGCTGCATCAGCTTTTAAACGTTTGTCCTCGGATTGTGAGGCCAGTTCGTAAGCTTTTTGTGAATAGAACAGGACTGAATCAGGTCTGGCAAAACTTGCCTTGGCTTTAATGAGATTGGTCGTGATCGGGTCGGGTTTGTCTGTTTGAGCAAAAGCAAAGGATATAAGGCAAACAAGGGCAAAAATCACGATAAGGTTGCTTCTGTTTATCTTCATGAGTGATAGGTTCAAAAAACTTGGAGCTTGTAAATAATGCCTTAAAGTAAAATTTATTTAGACGGGCTCAAAATCAAAACACTCGTTTTATGCTTAACATGCATTTTTTGATGATATCGACTCGGAAAATACGCAGTTCATCGTATGGCAGGAAGTGCCATGACCCCGGAAATTAGCATCAGCTATTTAAGGGATTATGGAACAGATAAAAAAGCTTATAGTACTCTATGTGATGATATGCCTGGCTGCCTGTGGTGATAAATCATCAGTGCAGCCAGAGGAGAATAAACCCATTACAGACCCTAAGGTGCAACTAGAGCAGTTTCTAAAGGAGGTCGATTTTAAGCAGGTAAGCATAAGTACGGGTCGTTTTTCGTACAAGGATATTGTATTCAATCAGAATGGAAGTGCTGCTCTTCTTGATGGCGAAAATCGTGTGTTTACTTCTTATGATAACGGGAAATCGTGGCAGGAGCGGATCAGGATCAGCAACCAAACCATAAACTGTATTGCATTTAAGCCTGATGGAGAAAAACTTTTCCTGGGCGGAAAAAGTCTGGGTCCTTATGTATTCGGAGCTAAGTTTTGGGTATACAATTCGCCGAAATCGGGTGCAGCTACTCAGGATTATACCGGTGAAGCTATACTGTCGGGGACTGGTGACGTAATCAATCATGATTTTAACCGTGCAAGCTGGAATGGTGATGGCTCAGTCTATGCGAGTTTCGGCAGGGATAATTACAAGGATGGATTTTTTGGCAATATCACCCCGGATGGACGGAAAATATTTATCAGGCGTACGCCTTCATTTTCAAGAATTAATGACAGGGAGCCTACACGGCAGCCCAGCCACTGTGCAGGCTTTGTGATTGAAAATAATTCAGAAACCACCACGCTTTGTGCTTATGAATATTCCGTGAGTGGACTCACCAATATTGTGACCGGTTATCAATCGGGTAACAAAGGAACCGGTAATAGCTGGTTGAACATTTCACTGAACTGGAAAGCTGGTTTGGTGAGGCATATAGGGCAGGATAAAAGCGGCCTCCACAGTATCTGGGTTTCAGCAGCAAATCAATTATACTATAAAGGACAGCAAATAATCGGAGTGAAAAATCTGCCGGGTCAGTTTTTATGTGCTGCCATTGATAACGACAATCATATCTGGGTGGGTACAGAACAGGGCCTGTATAAAAGTGAAAAGGCAATGCCATAGTGTAAGTGCATTCGGGCCGGGCAATGCTTTGTGATTAACAAAAGATGGAATTAAAACTGCAAGAAATGAATATATTAATGAAATTAAACCCATTTTTGATTGTTGCACTCCTGTTTTTCGCCTCTTGCGAGAAGAAGGAATCAGCAGAAAAAACAGGTACTGATCCTGGTGTAAATCCTGGAAGCGGTAACCAGCCTGCAGTAAGTAACAGCAGCACAACTACCTTAAATCAGAATATCGGCAATCTTGATTGGATTGGCCAGTTCAACGGGCAGCTCTATGCTGCTGATGTCGCATTGGGCACACACCTTCTTCGTTTTAATGGTAGTGATCGTAAGCTAACCTTATTAAAAAAGATCAGTTCGGCAGAGCGTTTCCAGGCCATTGCACATTCGATGGATGAGCAAGGGAATATTTATTTCTATGCCATGACGGATGGAGCAAATGTTGGTGTTATGAAAATGGATGCCGATGGCAAGGTAGCATGGAAAAAAAAGCTGAAGGTTAATATCAGCATTTATAACTATGCTGCCGATATGAGGCCTGCGGCTATTAAGTTAATTAATGGCTATCTATGGGCCTTATCGAGCCATTTCCTGTTTAAAATAGATCCATCCAATGGTAATGTGCTCAAAACTTCGGGTATTGGTAGCACTGCCGACCGTTGGATGCCCGGTCAGGATATCATCAGGGCAGGTGAGAATATTATGGTACAGATGGGCGGCGGACAACTGCACTTCTATATTATGAAGACCACAGACCTATCGCTTGTTAAAACGGTAACCACTGCCTTTACACATTCACCTACATCGGGATATCCAACCAATACCATTATTGATGTGGCTGAAAATCGCTATTTCGCTCTGACTCATTACAAGGAGCAATCTTCCATGTTCCCAAGAGGGATCATCATTGAGTTTGATTCGGATGGAAAGATTATCAACAACGCGATCATGAGAGATGGAGTGAATCAGTTTGAAGTAACCCGGATGCACCGGGATTCTGATGGTAATTACGCAGTAGCTTATAATACTCTGCTGGAAATAACTTCCAATCTAAGGACAAAGGATGTATTGATATTTAACCGCAATCTGGAGCTTATTCATAAAACCAGTTTGGTTCCCACTATTGCGGGCTCTGCAATTTCTTATAAAGGTTCTACTGCTGCGTTGTTCAATCCTAATACCAGCGGCAAAGTTATCGTAGAATGGATCGACATGAAGAACGCAGGCTGTAAGGTGAACAGTATGCCCAGCATGATTAAGCTGGAGAGTATCCAGTTTAAAGCACCGGTAGTTAATAGCAATCCCGATCCCATATTTACCCAGATCCAGTTTAGTGAAACAGCGGACATGGCTTATACAGTAACGGATGTTAATTATACCCAGACCGAACAAAAATGTACCAATTGATCAGACTAATTAAAACGTTATGAGAACGATCAGCAAGTATTGCAAATATACGCTCGCTTTCTTACTTCTTACGATATGTACAACATCCTTACAAGCACAGGAACCTACAACTATGGTCAAAAGCGGACCTTACATGATTATGAAGAATGCAAAGGGCGAAACGCTTTTCCAGGTTAAATATGTAAACAGGTATTTCGGTATGACACGGCTTATTGACGGATTTGCATTAGCTTATGGTGCCCGGAAAGTGGACATACTAAATAGTAAAGGGGAAGTGGTTAGTAGTATTAATGGTCATACAATTTTTGAGTCAGTAAATCTTGGGGAAGGGGTGTTTGCTTTAAAAAACAATGCGTATAAATGGGCTTATTATAATTCGGATGGGAAAGCGCTTACTGAATTTGTTTACGGGGGAGCAGGCCAGGTGGTGAATGGTTATATCCGTTTATGTGATGTTAAAACTAATTTGTGCGGACTGATTGATAAAACCGGAAAACAAGTGGTGCCTCTCGAATACCAGAGTATCGGGACAAGTTTCGATAAAAACGGGTATGTAATTGTTGGGAAAAAGGAGCAAAATGATGTGATGAGGTATGCCCTGATGGATAAAGCATTCCAGTTGAAAACACCTTATGAGTTTTATTTTCTGCATAAGATGACCAATGACCAATATCTCTACAGCCGATCACTTTCCTTGCCTTGGTATCGCTATTCTTTTAATGAATTAGGCACCAAAGGTCTGATGGATCGTGATCTCCGGGTTCTTACGCCAGAGATCATCCCGGCTGAAGCATTTGTTGGTATGGATACAGCAGGAAAACGAACAATTAAATGGCAGAATAAAAAATTTACCTTTTTTGACACTGGGAAATTCAGCCCGGATAACGGAGAGTTCGAGTATCTGGTGGCCAACTCCAGGCTTCCGCAGGCTGCCGATTACTGGAGAACACAGGACAGCCTGGGCTGGGATATGTCCAAACAATTGTATCGGATTGCATTAGAAAAAGGATATAAAGACGCTGCCAGAAAGCTGGATAGTCTGGTTTTGGATCCCTTCTATATCAATGCCCATCCGGTGCTTAAATACAAGAAACAGTCGGGAGAAATGGATCAGGCTGAGAAGCTTGCTAAAGCCGGAAATGCGGAAAGTATGATTCAGTTAGCGCAGGCTCATCTGCAGGGTGCCGGCCGGATGATCGATACAGCAAAGGCAATCAACTGGTTTAACCAGGCTGTAAAGAAGGACAATCTTCAGGCTGCTGTATTACTGGCAGACTTGTATGTCAATCTGGAGAAGCCAGAGGATGCCATGCGTCAATTGAAACCTAATTTAGCAAGAGATTCGACTTCAAGACTTATGTATGATACCCTTAATCAGGCAGGTGGAAAAGAATACCTGATGGCAAAGGCGATGAGAATCAGGATGAATTACGAACAGGCAGAGAACTACTTTAAGAAAGCAATGGATGCAAAACATCCCGAGGCTGCCTATCATTTTGGATTGATGCTTCTAACAGAAGTTAGTCAGAGTGCAGGCCTGCAGGTATTGGAACAGAGTGCAAAAGATGGCTATGTTCCAAGTATGTTGCTGCTCGGGATGCGGGCTGCTCCCTGGGCCCAAAAGGCAGATCAGAATTTATCTGCGTTTAATAGCTACATGAGCCAGGTTACTTCCAGTAAAAATGCTACTGATAAACAAAAGGCAGTAGCTAATTCTGCCATAACCAATGCCCGTAATCTTGCTTCCAGGCCGCAGATGTCGGTCGGAACTGTGGTATCATTAAGGGGGGTAAAGACAGTGGTTACGCTTGTACAGGCAGATGGTTTTTACGTAAGTGGCGGGAAATATGTACATGCTCCCGGCCTGAGGCCAACCGCTTACGCACCCTTTACCATATTATCTGAAAGTAACGAGAGCTATCGCCGGCCTTGTAATTCATGTAATGGATCAGGTAAACATGCCAAATCGGTGGTTTCGGGCAGCTATACCACGACAGATGTGAGTTACCGCACCGGCAGTAGTATTAGTGGAGATAAAAAAGTAACCACAACTACCAGACACAATACCTATCGTACAGTAGATGAGCAATGTGTAGTTTGTTCAGGCAGAGGATATGTCTTTTAAGTCGCAGCAAATGAAACGCTTAACATTAATTTTATTGCTGGCAATACTGGTGAATTCAGCTTCAGCTCAGTCGGCGGCTAATACACAGGCCGGGAGGGAGGAATTTGAAAAAGGGCATAACCTGTTTGTTCTCGAAGAGTTTAAGCAGGCTGAAGAATGGTTTAAAAAGGCCGTTGACAAGGGGCATATTCTTTCGATGACCTACCTCGGAAGCATGTATCAGAATGCGCTAAACAAGCCGGGTTTTACAAGGGATTACAGCGAAGCCCTGAAATGGTATAAAATGGCGGCTGAAAAGGGCGAGTACACGGCCATGCGCAGCCTGTCTGGCATGTACGCTTATGGCTATGGAGTTCCTGTAAACGCAGGAGAGTCCAAACTTTGGAGAGAAAAGGCCGACCAGGCAAAAGCTGCAGAGGACGCACGTTTGGCAAAGGTTAAAGCCGATGCGGCAGCAGCTAAACCTCAACCCAACAGTAGTACGGCAGTTAGTGCTACTAAGGCAAGTCAACTGCTTGAGCAGGGACTGGCTACCTATAAGGTCAAAAATTTTACGGAAGCACTCAGGTTGTTTCGTGCGGCTGCCGGAATGGGACACATAGGTGCCATATATAATGTTGGCCTGATGTACGAGAAAGGCGAGGGTGTAGCGATGAATAAAAAAGAAGCCATGAATTGGTACACACGGTCAGCAGATGGGGGATTTTTACAGGCGATGGTCAATGTCGGTGCCATGTACTACTCGGGAGAGGGAGTAGTGCAGAACTTTGAACAGGCATTAGCCTGGTTCAGGAAAGCTGCAGATAGAGGGCAGGTAGTCGCGATGTTTAATCTTGGAGTGATGTATGAAAAGGGAGAGGGAACAAAAAAGGATGTTCAGACGGCCAAAACCTGGTATAAGAAGGCAGCAGATCTGGGTGACGAGAAAGCAATGATCTTTTACAGCAAGTTGAATATTCCGATACCCAATGAGTACGATATGGGAATTTTGGCTTTTGATGCAGGAGAATATCAAAAAGCACTGAACTTGTTTAGAAAGGCTGCAGATGCCGGGAATGTGGAAGCCATGTACAATGCCGGTATCGTCCTTCAGAATCATATTAAGCCGGCCAACCAGACAGAGGCATTTCGTTATTTCAAGCTGGCAGCCGATAAGGGACATGAAAAGGCGCAACAGAATACCGGAACAATGCTTGGCTGGGGGGTGGGTGTGCCGAAAAATATTCCTGAGGCCAGAAAATACCTGAGTAAACTACAGGCAAAAGGGAATCTTCAGGCAGGTCTGATACTGGCACGTCTTGATGAAAATGGTTGAAATCCTTTTGATAATGCTTCAAACGCTGAACAATTACCACAAGATCATGCCGATGTTAAATTAACTGCAAAAGCTCCGGTAAGTAAGCTGGCACCTATTGTAAATACAGCGGTTCCTCTTCTCGGTAAAAATGGTAAATATGGACTGGCTGACCGGAGTGGCAAGGTGCTTATTGCGCCCAGATTTGATTTTTCGCCAAGAATAATGAAGGATGGGCTGATCTATATATCGGAGAATAAGAAATATGGAGTACTTGATGGGCAGGGGCGTACGCTTATAGACGCCAGGTATGACATGTTCTCCGATTTTTCTGAAGGTCTGGCACGTGTCCGGATAAATGATTATAGTTCAGGGTCACTCGTATATCGTGAATCATTTATTGACAGGACTGGAAAGGTTATTATCCAGGGAAGCCCGGAAATGGCATTAAATGGAGATTTTTCTGATGGACGGGCTGTGATCATCGGGCGGGCCGGTATCGGTTTTATTGACCGTACAGGTAAAGTTGTTATTACTCCCAAATATAAAACGAATATGTTCTCAAACTATGGAAATATATTTACGCAGAGTACTGCCCGTGTGGTACGTCAGGACGGTACAATTACCTTGATTAATACCGGTGGAGTTGAACTGACATCTAAGCCTTATCAGGATATCAGCGGCAACACCTCCTTTATTCAATCTGGTGCCTGGGAAGGGATTTTTGTTTATAAGCTGAATGATCAATACGGCTTCTTAGATAAAAGTGGCAGAGAGCTTACACCCCCGGTATATAGCTACGTTGCGCCATTCAGCGACGGTTTGGGCCGTTTCGGCAGTGGTGATAAATATGGTTTTATTGACCGGACCGGTAAGGTGGTTATCCCGGCCGGTTATACTGCGGCGAGAGATTTTAAAAACGGCCTGGCACCGGTAAAGGTGGATAATAAATGGGGTTTTATTGATAAAGCCGGCAAACTGGTGATTCCTGCCCGCTTTGATGATGTAGCTGATTTTAGCGAGGATGTAGCAGCTGTTAAACTGAATAACCGCTATGTATACATCGATAAACAGGGTCGCTTTGTAATCGATCCGGGTCCGGTTGAATATGCCGGCCCTTTCAGTGAAGGCCTGGCACCCATCAGGATAAATTCATTGTATGGCTTTATTGATAAAACAGGCACCATTAAAATACAAGCCAAATACTTCAATATCGGCTTTAATAAGTTTGAAAATGGAATTATGAACGTTGAGCTTAGTCAGGGTAAATGGTTAAGTATAGACCGGAATGGTAAAGAGTTTAAAGAATGAAGAGATTACTTCTATGGGCAATGCTGTTTCATTCGGTAATTGCTCTCGGACAAGGCGGAAAAGCTGAATTTGATGAAGCGGTCTTGCTTCACCGGAATAAAGATTTTGCCGGAGCCAAAATCAAACTGGAAGAGGCGATTACCCAGGGACATGCCGGGGCGATGAACAGCATGGGACTGTTGTATCAATTTGGTGAAGGAGTTCAGCAGGATTTTACTCAAGCTTTCAACTGGTTTCAAAAAGCGGCTGCAAAGGATGATCTAATGGCTGTTTACAATCTTTCTTTATTGTACAGAAGTGGTAAGGGGGTATCTGCCAATCCGGTATACTCTTTTGAATTGAGCCGACGTGCTGCAGAGAAAGGTCTCCCGGAAGCAATGGTCAATACCGGTATGAAATATTATGAAGCAGATGGAACGACAAAGAATGATAGTCTTGCGTTTGTCTGGATGTCGCGTGCTGCTGAAACCAATCTGCCTGAGGCTGTTTACAAACTAGGAGCGATGTATCAGCAGGGAATCTATGTAAAACAGGATTTCAGTATGGCGAGAAAGTTTTATGGCCGAGCTGCAGCATCCATGCATTTAGAAGCGATGCGCAGCCTGGGCTTATTATACATTAACGCATTGGGAGGAGAAATGGATGTAGCCGGTGCAATTATGCTTTTTGAACAGGCTGCATCCCGTAATGATGCGGCTTCCCTTTATCTGCTCGGTAAAATTTACCTGGGTGGGAAAGGTGTAAATACAGACCACAAAAAGGGATTTGATTTAACGCTTCAGGCAGCAAAGGCAGGTCTCCCGGATGCGATGTATCAGGTAGGGATGTGTTATTATACGGGTGCCGGCACAACATTGAACACTGAAGAGGGGAATGTTTGGATACGTGCAGCGGCAAAGGCGGGCCACAAACAGGCTCAGTCTGTTTTAAGTTCATTAAAATAACAGCGAGTATGAATCTTATTGCCAGAATTCTACCTGAACATGATGCAAAACGCCGCTGGGTAGTGGCTTTTTTTATTGCCCTTGTTTCCGGACTATTCACGCTATGGGGAATATATGGTATCGGGGAATATGGCATGGCTATGTTCATTCTGACCCCTGTGTTTATTGGAGTAAGTTCTACCGTATTGTATGGCTGGGGAAGGCATTTAAAAAGACATGAATCATGGTCGATCAGTCTACTAACTCTCTCAGTATTTTCGTTCGGATTACTTTTTTTTGCCATTGAAGGTGTTCTATGCGTAATCATGGTGGTGCCAATAGCATTGGTTTTAACAATTGCAGGGAGTTTTCTAGGCTATTACTTACATAGTCGCAGGCTTGGCGGCGGATCGGCTGTGGTAATCATGTTTTTATCGATACCCCTCGTGTCTTTTGTTGAACATGGTCAGGGATATCCATTACAATCAGTTGTCAGTTCCATTGATATTGATGCCAGCCCTGAGACCGTATGGAAACAGGTTATCGAATTTCCAGAACTGAAAGAACCTGAAGAATTTATCTTTAAAACAGGTATTGCCTATCCCATTAACGCCAGGATTGAAGGGCAGGGCCCGGGGGCTGTACGCTACTGCAATTTTACTACCGGCAGTTTTGTCGAACCAATCACGGTTTGGGAGGAGGCACATCTCTTAAAATTTGATGTAGAGGAGCAGCCTGCCCCAATGCAGGAGTGGGCTTTCTGGGATATTCGCGCACCGCACCTCCATGATTATTTTGTTTCAAAAGAAGGACAATTCCGCCTGACAGCATTGGAAGGAGGCAAAACCAGACTGGAAGGTACTACCTGGTATTATCATAAGATACGTCCGGCGTTCTACTGGCAATTCTGGAGTTCTTATATCATTCACAAAATTCATAATCGCGTACTACAACATATTAAGCATAATTCAGAACTATTAAAATGAACACTATTTTGAAGAAAATAACCATGGTGATTTTATTGCATTTCGGAATGCAGTCACAAGGCTATGCACAGCGTGCAAAAATTTACGAGGGAAATGGCGATAAGCTGGGGTTGAAAGATGCAGCTGGTAATATTATACTTCCGGCGAAATATGATTTTATCGGTGATTTCTACGAAGGGTTGGCGATGGCCAGAATAGGTGGATTATTAGATGCAAAAATCGGATTTATCAATGATCAGGGTAAAGAGGTGATCCCTTTGGCCTATGAAATGGCCTGGGATTTTCGGGATGGACGTGCCAAAGTACAACAGGATGAGAAGTGGGGATTTATCGACAAGCAAGGCAAATTGATTATACCACTGGAATATGATGGCATTGAAGAGTTTACAGAAGGCCTTGCAGCAGCAGAAAAGGATGGGAAATGGGGCTTCATAAACCTTCAGAACCAACGGAAAATTCCATTCAGGTTTGATGGCGCTCTTTATTTTACCGAAGGATTGGCAGCGGTAAGGCAAAATGAAAAATGGGGTTTCATAGACAAGGAGGGAAAGCTTATTATCCCATTTAGTTTTGACCAGGCGGATATATTCAGAGAGGGTTATTGCGCGGTTATGAAAAATGAGCGCTGGGGTTATATTGACAAAACAGGAACTGTTAAAGTACCTTATAAATATGAACTTGTGAGTTCATTTAATGACGGATTGGCCGCAGTATCTGTTAATGAAAAATGGGGATATATTAATAAACAGGCTAAAGAAATTACCCCTCTTCACTATCGCCTGGCAGAGGATTTTAAAAATGGAAAGGCTCAGGTTGACCTGAATGGTGAAGCCTTCAGTATTGACAAGACCGGAAAAAAACTGAAATGAAGAGTAAATACTTAATAATGATTCTGCTGTTACTGAATATACAGGTAATAGCTCAAACAAACGGGGCTTCTGAATTAAGCAAAGCCAGGGCTGCACATAAGGCAGAAAACTATCAGGAGGCTTTTAAATGGTTTGGAATTGCGGCAGACAAGGGAAACCCGGAAGCGATGTACGACCTCGGATATATGTATGAAAACGGTGAGGGTATGGATCAGGACTATCCTAAAGCCATGTTCTGGTATCGTAAAGCAATCGCAAAAGGCCATATCGGCTCGATGATCGCCTTAGGAATTATCTATCAGAATTCGGACCTGTATCTGGAAGCGGAAAACAGCTATCGTCTTGCAGCCGGAAAAGGATCAGCAGAAGGTATGGAACTGCTCGGTAATTTGTATTTCCTGCAGGAAAAATACAAGCAGGCATTGGAATGGTATAAGCAAGCGGCTTCTTTGGGAAAGAAGGACTCCATGTACCAGATTGCTGAGATGTATGAACAGGGTTTTGGCATTACCCCAGATGAAAATGAAGCAAAAGTTTGGTATCGTAAAGCGGCTGCAAAGGGGCATGAACTGGCTAAAGAGAAACTGGAGGAATAAGAACATTGGATTATTCAATAAAATATACATGCCAGAGCAATCGCTTTTCTGAGCCTTTTAATTTAAGTGTTTGGAGTTTGGAAGAGGCCAGACTGACCCGAAACAATCTGGATATTTATCCATTGAAAAGTATTAGTGATATTCGTTTGACTTATTTTCCGGGAGGAAGGGGACCTGCAAGGTATGTCTGCAGTTTCGCCTTACAAAATACCTGGGATAGAAAGCAAGGCATTTTAAGTTTTACTCAGAAGAAAGATCCTGAGCAATATAACGCCTATTATACCTTTGTCAATGAAATGATTTCCCGGGTTTCAATCAAGAGACCTGATTTGAAAATTCATGTCGGACTAAGTTTAAGCATGTATATGTTCTACATTCTACTTTTGATAACTCTTGCATGGTTACCATATACTCTGTCCGAAAATAATCTTCTTGAGGAAAGACATATTTTCAAAATAACTCTTATGGTTCTTTTTTTAGGAATTCCCCTCATTCGGAGTGTTCTGTTTCATTATCCGAAAATATTAAGTTCAGAAGCTATAATCCCGGAAAGATACCTTCCAAAGCCTCAATGAATCGGAATAACAAATGATTTCCCTGCAGTCATTATTACCCAACCCCAATAATTTTCATGTCTGGTTGATGGCGGTTTACATGCTTATGGTATTGATTTTCCTAAATGTACGGCCTGAATTACTTCTTCTGACCTATTTTACAGAAACTATTATTGTTGGGATTATATATGTCTTCAAAATGAGTATTGTCTGGACTTTCAGCAAGGAATGTTCATTTAGGGAATCCTATGGAAAATTCAGTGAATTTTTTCTTATCCCTTTTTTCATTTTACATTATTTTTTCTTCATCGGAATTCAGTCAGTTTTTGTGTTCACGTTTTTCAGGGAGTTCTTTCCGGAAATGAAATCAGAACTTAATTTAATTGACAACTACCTGTATATTCTTTCTGAGCGGGATGTACAAATCACCATCATTGGATTAGTTGTTTTCAATATAAGTTTACTGATAAAGGATTTTTTACTGCCAGGGCAGTATTATAAAGGCAAATTAAGTGATCTGATGGCGGAGCCTTACCTTCGGATTTTTATACAACAGTTGGTAGTTATAGTAACAGGTTTTTTCTTCTTTTTTAACCATGCAGGATTCGTTGCCGGAGTACTTCTGATCGTTTTCAGGATGCTGCTTGATCTTTGCTGGATTGCAACGGACGGGAAAATGGATTTTTTTAATGGGGCAGGAAAAACATATTAGTATTATTTAAATGTAATTGATCATTAGTTTTTGCTATGGGCTTGAGCTAAGATCCATCAAATTTGAGTAATATTCATATTCTTGATATGCCAAGCTGATTACCCAATACCATCAACGCTATTTCATTTTTAACAGAACATTAATTCTATGCAGAAGAAAATTGATTCGCACACCCGAGCCTGGAAAGAGCGGCAAATACTAAAAAATCTCTGGCAAAACAAAGAGCCTGTCACAATCTATAACAGTAGGCGCAGCAATATGCTATGGCTTTTAACTTTATTTATTTTAATGGCTCTGATTGTTACCGTTTATTTTACACTTACCATGTCTGCAGAAGAATTTTCATCTGAGCTGAGTGCCGGTTTCTGGAAAGGATTTTTTATTCTAATACCAGCTATACTCTTTTATTGCATGCTTTGGCTCAATGGTAAATATGTACTTAAGCTGGAAGTATTGTCAAATAAAGTCATCAGGATAAGCACCTGGTCTATTTTCAAAATGAAGTGTAAAATGCTGTGGAAAGCAGAAGACTTTAATCCTCATGCACAATTTTATGAAGGCCGAACTGAAATTATTGGGAAGCCTCAGGTTTTTGCTCCATTTATGATACTTCGATCCCGCATGGGCAAGAAATTGCTTTTGGATTTGCAGGGTCAATTTCCCTATGGATTTAGAATCTTGATGGCAATTTTGGAGAAGCCTTCTGATACATAGTTTTGGTATAAGTCGTATTTCGACTAGCTATCCCCTAAAAATTCCAGTAGTCCTTAAGCCCATCAAATCGGGTAAAATTGCCGATTGACAGGAAAAGATAATTGAAATGTTAATTTTAGAGCCTGTTCAAATTTATATTGTAAAAATGTTTATAACTTATTGTTGAGCGAAACGAGGCCCATTTTTGAAGAAGTAGCAGGGCTTTTACCTTAAGAAAACATAACGGCTTGTACCCCAAAAAAAGCATAAACAAATTATTAGATGAATTTTAAACAGGCTCTTAAAATATTTCCTTATTATTCATACTTACACAATGAACGTTATCCTTGGCACAGCCCGTAATTTAACTTTAGTCGTTCAATCATTTATCACTAACCTGTTGGTCCTGTAAAATATCGGGGCTGTACTTAATTGTCATCTTTCCTCTTTCTTTCTGTTTTTTTTAATGATTATGAGACAAAAATAAAAATCGCCTATTTTTACTTAAACGAAAATACCGCTCACCATATTTGCATTTCCAGTATCAAATTCCTTCGTTTTCTATTCGACTTGTGATAATGTCCTTTCTATAAAAGATCTATTAAGGATATGAGAAAGATCCGGGAAAGATTCGGGAATGATATGGGGATTTCCCGAAGCTATCCCGGAACTGTCTCGGAACTGTCCCGGAACTGGTACGAATGATGTACGAATAGTTCCTCTGCCGTTTCCGAAGGAATTAAGAAATCTTGAATAGTTGAAAGGGTTTGTCTGGGAATGTTTCTTTAAAGTTAAATTGCTTTAAGGAAATTTGAAAATCTGAGGTGTCTGGTTCCCTGCTTCCAGATATTGAGCTACATTAAAACTTATTTTAAATTAAGCTATTTCTGGTTGATTTGCAAATAAAATATTCAGGAGTATGCGGTTGAAATTTTTCATGGTTAGCATATTTGCTACTAAAGGGAATAGGAATCTTAAATAAGGCTCTCGCAAAGGCTAAGGGACTCGAAATCTGTAGTCCTTCGGTTTCTTAGCGAGAGAAAAAGGGATGGGTCCCAAAGAATAATTGAGTAG
>CAZGWG010000012.1:0-20937 GCA_964529165.1 uncultured Sphingobacterium sp. | reverse complement strand
TCTCTGTAAGACATTGTGACTAAGGTAGAATCTAATTTCTCCAATTTGGTTTTACTCAGGTAAAGGCAGGCTCTTCAGGAGACCGATCCATCAGGATACTAATTGTTTCCTTATCGGCATGTTTTGTTATTAATAGTATCGGTTTTTATTATTCAGGGAGCAACTTCTATTGCTAAGACTTTTGAACTTATCCCAATAAAAGACTTACTTTGTTCAAAAAAAAGCATATCAAAAAGATCTTAATAATTGATGATGAAGAGCGGCTCCGTTCTTTAATTGCCAGAATTCTGGGACTGGAAGGTTATAAAGTGTACCAGGCAGGTGATGGTAAATCAGGATTAGCACTTTTAGAAAGGGAAAACATTCCTGTAGTTTTAAGTGATGTTAAACTTCCGGACTATAGTGGTATTGATCTGGTCAATAAAATTAAAGCTATAGATGCATCCATAGAAGTAATCAATCTTACGGCATTTGGCAAAATTGAAGATGGTGTTCAATCGATAAAAAATGGAGCATTTGATTATATCATTAAAGGTGATGATAATGATAAAATTATTCCATTAGTTGCCAAAGCAATGGATAAAGCACTGTTGCAGCGCAAAGTTCAGCAGTTGGAAAGAACACTTGAGAAACGTTTTGGATTTGATTCAATTATCGGTAATTCAGATCAGATCAGAGATGCTAAATATCTTGCTCAAAAAGTTTCTGCTACAGATACTACGGTTTTATTATTGGGTGAAACAGGAACCGGGAAAGAGATATTCGCTAAAGCCATTCATTTTAACAGCAAGAGGAAGGATCAAAATTTCGTTGCGGTGAATTGCAGTGCTTTCGGCAAAGATATTCTCGAAAGTGAACTTTTTGGTTATAAATCAGGGGCATTTACCGGGGCATTAAAAGATAAAAAAGGTTTATTTGAAGAAGCGGATCATGGGACAATCTTCCTGGATGAAGTAGGGGAGATGAGCCTTGATTTACAGGCTAAACTTTTAAGGGTTCTGGAAGATGGATCATTTATTAAGCTCGGGGATACTAAAACTACTCAAACCAATGTCAGAATAATTGCCGCTACAAACCGGAATTTAGAACATGAGATAAGCCATTCAAACTTCAGGGAAGATCTTTTCTATCGCTTGTCGGTTTTTACTATCCATTTACCTTCTTTGAATGATCGTAAATCTGACATTTCAGGCCTTACACATTTCTATGTTGAACAGTTTGCACAAAAGCTCAACAAACCGGTTCCTAAAACCGATGCTTCATTTATACTGAAACTTCAAAATCATATGTGGAAGGGAAATATCAGAGAATTGAAAAATGTAATTGAACGGGTTTTAATACTTTCAGATTCTGCTGTTTTAACTTCGGATGATTTGCCCTTTAACAATGAAAGAGATTCTTTAGCAGACACAAACACTACTTTGGACCTCGCAACTATTGAGAAATTGCATATTCTGCGGGTTCTGAAGTTTACCTCAGGAAATAAAACAGAATCGGCCAAATTAATGGGTATCGGACTAACAACTCTTTACAGAAAAATTGAAGAGTATAAAATACAGGTTGATTAAGCATTAAATTCTTTTCATAATGAAAATAAAACCCTTCCAAAATGGAAGGGTTTTATTGTTTATACTGAAAATTAAATCTCAAAATTATTTTTAATTAATTAATAATCAATTGATTGTGTATTATTTATATGATTGGCATGTCTATTGGCTATGTACTGAAAAATAATTAAATAATGACAGACCACGAAATAATGTGCAATAAACTGGAAAAAGAGATACCTGACATTGCTTTTGACTTTTTAAATGAGTCCGAGACCATAAGTTATGCTGCTATGAAATTTTTTTCAAATGATTTAGCAATAACAATTGTAGCTGCACTGCTCTACAGGTATTCTGCAATTACACATAACTGATTTTTTAAAATCAACCCGGAACAATAGGACTTTTAATTAATTCAATATCAGTTAATTATGTGATAAGAATCATTTTAATACCTAAATAATTAATCAAACTTTAATAAAAACTAAACTATGATAACAATTCTTCTTTCCCTGGCCCTGCTAATATGTATGTGGCTTTTTGTCAAATCCATTAACTGGTTCGAAAAAATTTGATCCTTCGCTTTGCTCAGGACTACAAAGAACAAAAACTAAAAAACCATGCTTGCATTATTCATCATCGCAGTAGCAGTCTTCTTATACATGGTATATGTGCTGCTTAAACCGGAAAAATTTTAGACAGGGAAATAGGGAATAGGAAATAGGGAATAGGTAATAGGTAATAGGTAATTGAACTATACGCTCCCATTCTCCACTCTCCATTTCCCATTTCCAATTAACATTAAAAACATGAACACAGAACTACTTGGAATAATAGCGACATACCTGCTTACGCTGGTGATCGCTATTCCTTTAGGTAAGTACCTGGCAAAAGTATTTGCCGGAGAAAAGACCTGGACCGACTTTTTAAAACCATTGGAAAATGGCATTTACAAACTTTCCGGTATCAATCCCAATGAGCAAATGAACTGGAAGCAGCACATGAAAGCGATGCTTACCATCAACTCTGTCTGGTTGATCTACGGATTTTTTGTACTTATTTATCAGGATAAACTACCTCTCAATCCGGATGGAAATCCTGGAATGAGTCCGGATTTATCTTTTAACACGATTATCAGCTTTGTTGTGAACTGTAATCTGCAGCATTATTCAGGGGAAAGCGGACTTACTTATCTTACCCAGCATTTTGTAATCATGTTTTTGCAGTTTGTGAGTGCTGCTACAGGTATTGCATCTGCAGTGGTACTGTTTAAAGCCTTCCGCGATAAGACATCAAGCACTCTGGGTAATTTCTGGGAGTTTTTTATCAAATCAATTACCCGTTTGCTTCTTCCATTGTCAATCATTATGGCATTGATCCTCGCATTTAATGGTACACCCACTAGCTATGAGGGAAAGGATCAGTTCATTTCTATTCAGGGAGATACTGTAAATGTTTCGAGAGGCCCGGCCGCGGCTATGATAGCCATCAAACATTTAGGTACCAATGGTGGAGGATATTTCGGAGTCAACTCTGCTCACCCTTTAGAGAATCCAAATTACCTGACCAATATGGTGGAAATGGTATCACAAGTAATTATTCCTATTGCCATGGTTATCGCATTCGGATTTTTTATTCGGAGAAAGCGATTAGCATGGACCATCTTCGGGGTCATGACTGTAGGGATGCTACTATTGCTCATTCCTTCTGTCATCAGTGAATTGGGTGGAAATCCTGCGATCGAAAAAATGGGAATCTCACAGAGTACAGGGGCGATGGAAGGAAAGGAAGTAAGGTTTGGACCCGCAGCTTCAGCTTATTGGAGCACGGTAACTACCATTATATCTACTGGTTCTGTAAATAGTATGCACGATAGTACAATGCCGCTTACAGGCTTAATGCAAATGCTTGGAATGATGATCAATTCATTTTATGGGGGAGTTGGGGTAGGTATTTTAAACTATTTCATCTATCTGATCATTGCAGTATTCATATCCGGCCTGATGGTAGGACGAACACCAGAATTTATGGGCCACAAAGTAGAAGCCAGGGAAGTAAAGATCGCGGCGATAATAACACTTTTAAGTCCGTTTTTAATTCTGACAGGAACAGCTTTAGCCACCTACACCTTTACTAATTACGGAGAGGCTGCATGGGCTGTTCAGCCTCAGAACTGGTTAAATAACCCTGGATTCCATGGCTTTTCGGAGATGTTGTATGAAGTAACATCATCGAACGCTAACAATGGGTCAGGATTCGAAGGTCTTGGCGATAATAACGTTTTCTGGAATGTAATGACTGGCTTTGTGTTAATACTAGGGCGTTTCCTGCCAATAATCGGACCGGTAGCAATTGCCGGACTGCTGGGGGCGAAGCAGTTCATCCCTGAATCTGCCGGTACTCTGAAAACGGATACTATGACCTTTGCACTGATGACCATGGCTGTGATATTGGTATTGAATGCACTCTCTTATTTCCCTGCACTGGCACTTGGCCCAATTGCAGAATATTTTACGATGGTTAGGTAGGAAGTAGGGAATTGGAAATAGTGAATTGGAAATGGGACTAAACACTGGACTACTCCCCATTCCCGATTTCCCATTTCCTATTCCCTTATCCCCATTCTCCTCTTAACAGCATTAATAAACCCTAATAATAATTTAAATATGATATTCAATTCATCCAATACTGAATCGCATTCTAAAGGATCAATAAATCCAAGATCTTTAGATAGTAGCAATATAGTATCAAGTTCACTTGCAGAACCCAGAGCGATATATAGAAATTGCAAAAGCTCTTTATCTGACCGTCTTGCCGAGCCCTCTGCAATATTCAAAGGAATTGAAATAGCGGCACGCCTTAATTGTGAGGTAATTCCATATTTCTCTGTAGGTGGAAAAGAAGTGGTAAGCAAATACAGTTTTGAGACGAGTTTAAAACTCTTTTTCCAAACTTCCAGATTTTGGTGTGGCTTCATGCATTATCAAAATGAACACCGCAATTTACATGCGAAAGCAAATTTTTTTATAAGAGGTTTAGTATGTGGTAGAGATTATCAATTTACCGGTAAATCTCCCATTCCCTACCCGATAGCTATCGGGTCGCCATTTCCTGTTTCCTATTCCCCATTTCCTAATCACAGAACAAATGAAAACTCAATCCAATAAATTATTCGAACCTGCTTTAGTGCAAACTGCATTGAAACAGTCATTCATCAAGCTTGATCCAAGGGTAATGATCAAGAACCCGGTTATGTTTACCGTAGAGATCGGTACGCTGATTATGGCTTATGTAACTGTCTATTCTATAAGTAATGGCGGTCAGGGTTCTCCTTTATATAACTTCTTTATATTCCTTATCTTATTGCTTACACTTCTGTTTGCCAATTTCGCCGAAGCTATTGCTGAAGCACGGGGTAAAGCCCAGGCAGATAGTCTGCGTAAGACACGTGAAGATACACCCGCCAAAGTACTGCTGAGAAACGGGAGCATTGAAGCCCGTTCTTCCAGCCAGTTATTAAAAGGTGATGTATTTATTTGTGAAGCGGGGGATATCATACCTACTGACGGTGAGATCATAGAAGGGATCGCCACAATAGATGAATCGGCTATTACCGGGGAATCTGCCCCAGTGATCCGTGAGGCTGGGGGTGATAAATCATCTGTGACCGGGGGTACCAAAGTACTCTCAGATGAAATCAGGGTACAGGTAACAACTCAGCCAGGGGAAAGCTTCCTGGATAAAATGATTGCGCTGGTAGAAGGGGCATCACGTCAAAAGACACCTAACGAGATTGCCTTAACCATTTTGCTGGCAAGCTTTACACTGGTGTTTATCATTGTATGTGTTACTCTAAAGCCTTTTGCTGATTATGCTCAAACACCTATTACGATTGCAGCTTTGATTTCATTGTTTGTATGCTTAATTCCTACAACAATTGGAGGTCTTTTATCTGCAATTGGTATTGCCGGTATGGATAGGGCCCTGAGAGCGAATGTGATTACCAAATCCGGAAAGGCAGTTGAAACTGCGGGTGATATTGATGTATTACTTTTGGATAAAACAGGCACTATTACTATTGGTAATCGTAAAGCAACCAATTTTTATCCAACAACAGGCACTGTAATCAAGAAATTTACCGATGCCTGTGTATTAAGCTCGCTTTCGGATGAAACACCAGAAGGAAAGTCAATCATTGAACTTGCCCGGGCACAGGATTCCCATGTTATCCAATTTGCACCTGAAGGTTCTGAGTTTATCAAATTTACAGCAGAAACACGTTCAAGTGGGATTAATACGCCCGACGGACGACGGATCAGGAAAGGGGCTTTTGATTCGATAAGAGATATCGTCCAAAAGGCTGGGAATTCGTTTCCACAGGATATAGAAGAACAGGTAAAAATTATAGCATCCAATGGAGGAACCCCTCTGGTGGTTTGTGAAAATGAGCAGACCCTTGGTGTGATCGAATTACAGGACATCATTAAACCAGGCATTAGCGAGCGTTTCGAGCGATTACGCAAAATGGGTGTAAAAACGGTGATGGTAACTGGTGATAATCCCCTTACTGCTAAATATATTGCAGAAAAAGCCGGTGTTGATGACTTTATAGCTGAGGCAAAACCGGAAGATAAAATGAACTATATCAAGGAAGAGCAAGCTTTAGGTAAACTGGTTGCTATGATGGGTGACGGAACAAATGATGCTCCTGCATTAGCCCAGGCTGATGTTGGTGTAGCCATGAACAGCGGAACCCAGGCTGCCAAGGAAGCCGGCAACATGGTCGACCTGGATAATGATCCAACTAAGCTGATTGAGATTGTTGAAATAGGTAAACAATTGCTGATTACCCGCGGAACTCTAACCACTTTCTCCATTGCAAATGATGTGGCCAAATACTTTGCGATTGTTCCAGCGCTGTTTATCGCCTCAATTCCGGCCTTACAAAGCCTGAATATAATGGGGCTGCATAGTCCGGAAAGTGCGATAATGTCTGCTGTCATTTTCAACGCAATAATTATTCCTATTCTGATACCACTGGCATTAAGAGGTGTTGCTTATAAGCCAATTGGAGCCAGTGCTCTGCTACGCCGGAACCTGTTCATTTATGGCCTTGGTGGGGTGATTGCCCCGTTCATCGGGATTAAGTTGATTGATGTAGTGGTAGGATTAGTTGTTTGATTGGGGAATAGGGAATAGGAAACGGTAAATAGGAAATGGGGAACTGGAAATAGAGAATCGGAAATAGTACAGCGTTTAGTCCCATTTCCCATTCCCTATTTTCCATTCCCAAAAAACCTAAGTAATTATAAAAATAAAATTCAAATACAATGAAAAAATATATTTTACAATCCATACGCCTTACTTTGGTACTGATGGTACTATTGTGCGTAATTTATCCACTGGCAATAGCTTTTGCAGGCAAATTCTCTAAAGGAGCAGGCGGCGGAGAAAAAGTTACCCGCGATGGGAAGGTTGTTGGCTATGCTTTAATAGGCCAGTCATTTACCAACCCTGAATATTTCTGGGGAAGGCCCTCAGCCGCTGGCTATAATGCCGCTGGTTCTGCCGGGTCAAACAAGGGGCCTTCAAACCCTGATTATTTGAAAGATGTGGAAAATCGGATTGACACACTGCTCAAATATCATCCTGGTTTAAACCGTGCAGATATTCCGGCTGATCTTGTAACAGCATCCGGGAGCGGACTAGATCCGGATATCTCAGTTGATGCAGCTAATATCCAAATAAAAAGGGTTGCAGCCTATCGAAAGATGGATGAAAAGCAGGTAAGAAATCTGGTTGAACAACATACACAAAAACCATTATTGGGATTATTCGGCCCTGTATTGGTTAATGTGCTGAGGTTGAATTTGGAACTGGAGAGGGGAATAGGAAATAGGAAATAGGAAATAGGAAATAGGGAATAGTACAGCGTTTAGTTCCATTTCCCATTCCCAATTTCCCATTTCCAAAAACAAATAGCAAATCGAAAACGAGAAATAAGGAATAGCAAATCGGAAACCGGAAATAATACAGCGTTTAGTTCCATTTCCCATTCACCATTTCCTATTTCCAAAAACAAATAGCAAATAGGAAACGAGAAATAAGGAATAGAAAACCGGAAATAATACAGCGTTTAGTTCCATTTCCCATTCCCGATTTCCCATTTCCAATACACTAAAATAAACAAATGAAAACACTACTAACATTAGCTATAGGTTTGGCATCCGCAAGTCTTACCTTCGCACAGGATGAACCTAAAATCAAAGTTTCGGGATACCTTGAAACTTATTATCTGTATGACTACAACAAACCAGTTGATAATAACCGCCCCGGTTTTGT
This sequence comes from uncultured Sphingobacterium sp., assembly GCA_964529165.1. Lineage (GTDB taxonomy): Bacteria > Bacteroidota > Bacteroidia > Sphingobacteriales > Sphingobacteriaceae > Daejeonella. Next base: position 13,048 of record CAZGWG010000012.1, on the reverse strand, counting down.
TTACTCTCATAACAGGCATAATGAAGTTAACCTGAATTTGGGTTTTATAAAAGGAGCCTATGATAACGGAACAGTCAGGGCTAATCTGGCGGTTATGGCCGGCACTTATTCCAACGCTAACCTTGCAGCAGAACCGGGAGTTTTAAAAAATATCTTTGAAGCGAATGCAGGCTTAAAACTATCGAAAGCAGCAAACTTATGGGTAGATGCCGGAATATTTGCTTCCCACATTGGATTTGAAAGTGCCATCTCAAAGGACTGTTGGGTTCTGACACGGAATATTGTCTCAGATAATACACCATACTATGAGTCGGGAGCTAAAATTACCTATGGGACAGATGATAATAAATTTACAGTTGCCCTTCTTTATCTGAACGGCTGGCAGCGTATCAACCGTCAGATGGGCAACAGCCAGCCAGTCGGTGGATTACAGCTAAGCTTTAAGCCAAGTGATAAGGTCACGCTTAATTACAGCAATTACCTGGGTACTGAAGGCGAGGATGCACTAAGGGTTCGACGTTTTCACAATAACTTCTATGGTATTTTTCAACTTACAAGCCAATTTGGGCTCACAGCCGGTTTTGATTATGGAACCCAGCAAATAGCTAAAGGAAGTAAGGAGACAAACAAAGTGATTGCACCGGTTATGATTGCTCAATATAAGTTTAATCCAAAATGGGCCCTGGCCGGTCGCATTGAATATTATGAAGATGAGAATGGTGTATTTATCGCAACGGGTACTCCTGAAGGATTTAAAACAACAGGTTACTCAATGAATATCGATTATTGGCCGGTAAGCAATGCAGTTCTTCGTTTGGAAGGAAAAGTGTTTGACAGCAAGGATAAGATCTTTGTAAGAGAAACAATTCCTGTCAATAATAGTTCAACCCTTACTGCGAGCATTGCGGTATCCTTTTAGTAATTTCAATTAATAAACAAACGGGATTGCCAACTGGCATCCCGTTTCCATAGTTTTCAGGCATGGAAGAAGCAAAAAAAGAAGAATCGGCTAAACGGTTTCTTGATCTGGTTAAAACCTCCAGACGCGGTAAGCTTAAGGTTTACATCGGGATGAGCGCAGGAGTTGGTAAAACCTACAGGATGCTGCAGGAAGCTCATGCTTTGCTTCGGAATAATATTGACATACAAATCGGATATATTGAAACCCATAATCGCACTGAGACGCATGCCCTTCTTCAAGGTATACCAATAATCCCTCGCAGAAAGATTTTCTACCGTGGTAAAGAACTGGAGGAGATGGATGTGAATGCAGTGATCAACCGACATCCTGAAGTCGTTATAGTGGATGAACTGGCTCATACCAATGTAGAGGGAAGTAAGAACGAAAAGAGATGGCAGGATGTGCTTGATATTCTGGATGCAGGGATCAGTGTGATCTCGGCAGTTAATATTCAGCACATGGAAAGTCTCAATGAGGATGCTGAAGTAATAACCGGAATTTCGATTACTGAACGTGTTCCTGACAGAATACTTGAACAGGCAGATGAAATTGTAAATATTGACCTGACTGCAGATGAACTGGTTACAAGATTAAAGGAAGGGAAAATCTATGATAGTAGTAAAGTTCAGCAAGCTTTAAACAATTTTTTTCAGGCAGATAAGATTCTGCAATTGCGTGAACTTGCCTTAAAAGAGGTGGCACATTATGTCGAAAGGAAGATTGATACTGAGATCCCGAAACAGATAAAATTACGAACTGAACGATTTCTGGCTTGTATTTCTTCTAATTCGACAACAGCCAGGGCAGTAATTCGAAAAACAGCCCGGCTGGCTTCTTACTATCGGTCGCCATGGATTGTCCTTTATATTCAAAGCAGTTCAGAAAGCCTCGACCGGATTAAACTGGATAAGCAGCGTCACCTGATAAATAATTTCAAACTGGCTACTGAACTTGGAGCCGAGGTAGTGAAAATTAAGAGTGATGAAATTGTTCAAACCATTATGCAGGTGGTACAGGAACGGGAAATTACTACAATCTGCATCGGGAAACCGCATTTAAATCTGTTCCAGATTATTCTACGGACAGCAATTTTTAATCAGTTATTACAGAAGATCGCGGCAACTGAAACGGATTTGGTGATTTTGTCTTAGGCAGGGAATAGGGAATAGGGAATAGGAATAAGGAAATAGGGATTATCGAATTGGAAATAGGAAGAAGGAAATAGGTAGTAGGTAGTAGGAAATGGTGCAGCGTTTAGTCCCATTCCCCATTCCCTATTTCCCATTTCCAAAAAACGAAATAGGAAACGGGGACCCGATAGCTATCGGGTAGAAAATTGGAAGCAGGAAGTGGTACTAGCACAGCGTTTAGTTCCATTTCCAATTTCCTATTTCCCATTCCCTCTAAAACACATGGATATGAAAATTAAAAGTAAACTTCGGCTAGGCTTTGGCTTTCTCTTTATCATGGTGCTTCTTTTTGGCATCTTTTCGGGCTTTTATTTAAAACAGATTGCTGAAGATTCAAAGGTAATTCTGAAGGATAATTATGAATCGCTTCATTTTACAAGAGAAATGAGAACAATTCTTGATACTCTTAAACTTCCGTTGTCAAATGATGCGATAAGCAGGTTTGAAGAGCAGTTAAAAAAGCAGGAGGCTAATATTACAGAAATTGGTGAGAAGGAAATTACTAAAAATATCAGATCTGATTTTGGAGTACTTACAAAAGCCAATTTGTCTGATGAGACTTTGAAGCAAACCGAGAGGATTCTAAGAAGTCATTTAAGCAAAGTTGAGAAACTTAATATGGAGGCTATTCTCAGAAAAAATGATCAGGCGCAGGAATCAGTAAAGAAAGCAAGCATATATATGAGCCTAATCGGATCATTTATTGTTCTTGTGCTGTTTAGCTTCAGTGTTAATTTTCCAGGTTTTATTGCTAATCCATTATTGGAATTAACCAGAGGGATACAGGAGATAAGTAGGAAAAATTATCAGACCAGGATGAATTTCAGAGCCAACGATGAATTCGCACCATTAGCTGAGGCTTTTAATCAGATGGCAGCCAGATTGAATGATTGGGAGAACAGCAATCTTTCAAAAGTTATGTCAGAAAAGCTAAGAATTGAAACAATCATTGAGCAGATGCAGGATGGAATTATTGGCTTAAATGAGAATGGTAATTTGATTTTTATTAATCCTGCAGCGGAACAATTGTTCAATCTTGATGAGGGAAAAGTTATCGGTCTGAATGTAGCAGTACTATCTCAAAAGAATGATCTTTTAAAAACCTTGACAGAGAATAAGCACCATGATAAACCCATTAAAATTTATGCAAACGGCAAGGAATCTTACTTTCAGTTAGAAGTCAGAGAAATTACCATACCAGTTTATCCTGATTCTGAAGAACAAACATTGATAAGATCAGGCCGGTCGGCAGGAGAGGTTTATATTCTCCGAAATATTACAAAATTTACAGAACTGGATGAGGCTAAGACTAATTTCATTGCTACCATATCGCATGAACTTAAAACTCCTATATCTGCTATCAAGATGAGTATAAAACTGATTGAGGATGAAAGGGTAGGGAAGCTGAATAAAGAGCAACTCGATCTTCTGAATCATATTAAAGATGATAGTGAAAGGCTTCTAAAAATCACGAGTGAGTTACTTGATCTGGCTCAGGTTGAGACTGGAAATATCCAGTTAAATTTTATAGCTACTGACCCTGAAGAAATAGTTAACTATGCAATTAATGCAGTCAGATTTCAGGCAGACCAAAAGCAGGTGAGTATTGAAAGTCAGATTGGCTCAAATCTATCCAAAGTATATGTTGATGTTGAAAAGACAACCTGGGTACTGATTAATCTTCTCTCAAACGCATTAAGGTATAGCCCAGAAAAGGGGAAAGTTCTTATTCAGGTGAAAAATATAGGTGAACAACTCGAATTCTCAGTACAGGATTTTGGGAAGGGTATTGAAGAACAATATCAAACTAAGCTATTTGACAGGTATTTTAAGGTTCCAACAGATGGTAAGAATAAATCAGGAACCGGACTGGGACTTGCGATTTCAAAAGATTTTATCGAGGCCCAAAAAGGAGAAATTTTTGTTGAAAGTGAATTGGGTACAGGAAGCCGATTTACATTCCGGCTTCCTGTCTACAAAGCATAATTCAAAAAGATCTATTGTTTTGTACTTTTCTATTTCCCCCTTGTAACTCTGGCACTGTTCAAATAGATATAATCTCCCAGAATTGATTGCTCAAGTATTAATCTATACTTGCCTCCCGGGATATTTGTACTTGTTTCAACCGTTTTAACTTTAGCTTTCAGGGCGACTGATGCTGGAGTTTTTTCATTAAATAGTTCATACATTACCCTGCCATCCATTTGTTTTGGGATGTCTATTTGATGCAGATAAAGGATTGTGGGTACAAGATCAACATTTGAGGTTGGCAAATTTGTTTCAAAGGATTTTTTAAAACTTGGACCATAAGCAATAAGCGGAATATGAACTTCATAAGGACTGAATCCGCCATGGCCAGCAACGCCTCTGGCAAAGCTTGACCCCGCATAACCTGCAGCATTTTTATCGTCATTCCAATTTACATCAACCAGAATATCTGAGGAGCGTTCCGGGTGAGCCCAATGGATGGCATCAAAGGATAAAGTTCCAGGAACCCAACCCTGTGTATCACCTGGTTTCTTTGAGCGGGTAAAAATTCCGCCAACCCATTCTTCTTGCTGCAGAGCTGCAACAATTTTTTTGATAACCTCGGCATTATGATCTTTTACATAGACAGCTCCACCCGCAAGAATAATATCATCCGAGTTTTCATCTTTCTTTAAGCCTTTTTTGATTAAGAATTCGTTGAGTCCAACTTTGCCGATATCGGTTACAAAACCATGGTCCGAGGAAATGAGTATATTAAAGTTTTTGTCAAGTCCTTTGCTTTCCAAATCCCTGATGATTCTTCCGAATTGCTCATCAACAGTCTTTATTGCAGCCATCGCTGTTGCTGCTCCAATTCCATCTCTATGAGCAGTACCATCCGGGTCGCCAAACCATATTGCACTTACTTTTGGCCCATCTAACTTTAAACCATATTTCATTAGGGCATTTGCAATCCATACATGTTTCCCACCTGCTGCCTGTACTGATCCAATTTCAGACATAACTTTATCTTTCATAGATTCCGGCCTGATCATTAATGGATTAATTACAGCACCTCCACTTATTTTATGATTTTGCATTAAGGCTTGGCCCGTTGTTCCTGAACTAAAGACCATCATGCTTGATCCGCTTAACTGTACCAATTCTCCTAATGAAGCTGCTGTTAAAACATGGTTATCAGTTGCTTTGGTTATTTCGTCAATTTCTGATGCATTGCCGGTATTCAGGACTTTAGTTTTGTCTACCTGTGGGAAGTAGACGCTATTTCCCATTAAACCATGTGTGCCAGGATAGCTGCCGGTAGCATAAGATGATGCATTTACCCGGGTAACGGTTGGGAATACGCTATGATGTTGGCTGCCATAAGTAGCTTTCTTTTTAAATGCGTATAGATTTGGCATGTTTTCGGCTGTGATATAATCTGGTCTTAATCCATCAAAGAATACAATCAGAGTTCTGAGCTCAGATGTTTTAGTCTGGGTAAAGGATATAATGGGTAATAGCAAGGCTATTATTAGAAAGGAAAAATACTTTGATTTAATAGTCATGGTTTTATGTGAATTAGGAGTGTAAGGTTGATTTTATTAAGCTACCAGAGCGGGTTTAGCCGCCATCGAATTTTAGATATAACAGGTCATTAGCCGAAATTAATGGTATTTAAATTAGTCTTGTTTTTAGCAAGTTTGCTGGTCAACATGACACAATTTAATGATGAAATAGCTCTTTCCTCTATCTCGTTGAATGTTAATTGGACTCCCTGTTTAATAAGGAGATTGAATTTAGTCATTGTTTTCTGGAATTTAAGACGAAGCTATTTGTATTATATCTATTTATGATTAAGGATAGTTTATCTAAATATTATCTCTTAGGATCGTTTGTTAACTAACGATGGCGCCATACTATGAAATTCGTGCTGATTACTATTAGCTGCACCCTTTGTAACTCTCAAACCCTGAAAGCTCATTCTTTTTTTATAAGAAATTTAGGGTAAAGCAGATTTTAGTTGTATTAGCTGTATAACAAGGTTTAAACAACAGATCATGATTCCAGCTCTAATACTGTGGTTGTATAAAAAATATGCATCAAGATTATTTAATAATTACAAGTTCCCTTATCCAAGGACTTCTGAAAGCAAGAAAGAACTTCGCAAAGTGGCACTAATCTTAATTGTTATTGGATATCCTTTTCTTTCAAATGGTCAGGACCGAAAATTGGTTTATCAACTTATTCATAATGGGAATAACATAGGTGAAATGCAATTTTCCCAGAGGATTAGCGGTCAGGATTTATACCTGCAAATGATTTCGGAAGTTAAAACGAAATTTATCTTTCCAATTCATGTTCAAACAAGTGATAAGGCTCATTTTAGTGATGGCAGGTTAATATCTTCTGATGTTAATCGAACAGTAAACGGTAAAGAAAAGGAATGCCGTAAAACCCGCCTGATAAACAATGCTTATGAGATTCAGACCGGTTCTGAAATTGGCAGGTTTAACAAACTGATCGATTACAACATGATGCTGCTTTATTGCAGTGAGCCGATAAATACCCCACAGGTTTATTCTGATAATTTTCAGCAGTTTCTATCTATAAGAAAGCTGGCAAAACATAGCTATCGCATACATCTCCCAAATGGTAATTATAATGACTATCACTTTGATAATGGGATTTGCAGAATGGTGATTATTCATCAGGACTGGTATACGATTACAATGAAATTAGTTTAATGCTTTAAATCAGATGAATAATAATATTAAAGTTTTTGTTACCGGTGCCAGCGGTTTTATAGGCCGCAGCTTATGTTATGAACTCGCAAAAAGAGGATATCTGGTTCATGCCTTATGCAGAAATGTAAATCATCCTTTTTTGCTTAAACATGAAAATATCAGCTTTTTTAATGGAGATATTCTTGATGAAAGCAGTTTAATGCATGCAATGAATGGCTGTCAATACGTCTATCATACTGCGGCTATGGCAAAAATGTGGTGCAGGAATAACAGGGAATTTTATGATGTAAATGTTCTCGGCACTCGTAATGTTCTAAAAACGGCTATGATCCTGAATGTTCAAAAGCTAGTGTATACTTCAACCTGTGGTGTTTGGGGGCCGACAATAAAGCATCCGATGGATGAACATTCTCCCCGGATTGGCGGTTTTCCTATTGTATACGAGCGGACTAAGTTTCTGGCTGAGCTGGAAGTGAATTCATTTGTCGACCAGGGATTAAATATTGTAACGGTTAACCCATCCCGGGTTTTCGGGGAGGGCCCGGTTACGGATAGCAACACCGTAAGTAAAATGATAAAAGGCTACCTGAACGGTACTTGGAGAATTATTCCTGGGAAAGGTGATAATGTTGCAAATTATGCCTTTTTAGATGATGTAGTGGAAGGACATATTGCTGCAATGGATTACGGCATGAAAGGTAACCGATATATATTGGGGGGAGAGGACATTAGCTTCAACCGATTTTTTGAGACCTTATTTGAGTTAACGGGTAAACAGCTTCAGATGTTCAGGATACCACAAAAAATGATAAAAATGTACAGTCAGGTAGAATGGTTGAAAACCCAGATCACAGGTATTCCTCCGGTCTTTTTACCGGAATTTGCAGATCGACTGAAATATGACCAGAAATATAGCAGTGCAAAGGCCATTGAACAGTTGAATTATAAGATAACTCCTTTTGCTTTGGGAATGGGAAAAACAGTTCATTATTTACAAAATCAAAGAGTATGCAGAAACTAAGGGCATTAGTTACCGGTGCTAGTGAGGGTTTAGGAAAATCTTTTGCTTTCGAACTTGCAAGCCGCAATATAGATCTCATCTTAATTTCCTTGCCAAACTCAGGGCTTCCTGAACTCGCTGCATTTATACGGTCTAATTTTAATGTAGAGGTTAGTTATTTTGAGCTCGATCTCACCAAAGCTGAACTTTTTGAAAGCGTCTTTAAAAGGATTAAAGAAATGAATTTGCTTATTGACATACTTATCAATAATGCCGGTTTGGGAAATTGGTCATGGTTCGAGGATAAAAGTATTGACTTTTATAAAACACAGATTGATCTGAATATAACCAGTACGGTTTTATTAACACGACTGTTTCTTGGTCAGGTAAATAAAGCTAATCATTCCTATATATTGAATGTTGGAAGTTTGGGTGGACGTTTTATAGTCCCACGCAAACAGGTTTATGGTGCCACTAAATCTTTTATTACCTATTTCACCAAATGCCTTCAAATAGAGCAATCTGGCTCATTGGTACGTATAAGCTTATTGAGTCCTGGGGGTATTAATACCAAACCTGAATTGCTGGTACTTAACCATTCTTTGAAGGGAATATCAAAGGCAACAATCCTGGAACCAGATGAGGTTGCTAAAGAGGCGATTGAAGGGCTTTTAAAAGGTAAAAGAGAAATAATCCCAGGGACTTTGAATCGCTTATTAGTTATACTTGATAGTTTTTTACCAGGATTTATTAAAGAGATGATTATTAAACGGAAATTAAATATGATCTCATGAAAACTCCGGATGAGGGTCTTTTATTAATTGATGAATTTTCCAAAAAGATCTATTATTCTTTGCTTAAAAGTCATTTTGAAGTGCTTGCTATACAGAATAGAATCTTAGTAATTTCAGGATGTATGAGAGGAATATCGCTGACGTTTCATAGTGATAATACCTGCTTAATCAGTTTCAATAATTTTAGTATGTGCATTGATCTTTATAGAGATTTGTCTATCCAGAATTTATTCAGACTCTTGCTTAAACATAATTTAATATCGCCGTATGATATTTAATATATAAACTTAAAGTTAATTGGAAAATATTGATAATCAACTAATTGTGTTAATAATCGCCGGTGATAAATCGGCATTTGACCGGGTGTTTATAAAGTATTTTAAAAATCTGCATGCCTATGCATTTAAGTTGATTAATGACAGGGATAATGCAGAAGAGCTGGTTCAAAATGTGTTTTGCAGAATCTGGGAAAAAAAGCATTTGCTTAAGATTGATGGATACCTGAAATCCTTTCTTTACCGTGCGGTACATAATGAATGTCTGAATTTTATTAAACATCAAAAAGTAAGGTACTCTTTTGAGACACATTATAGCTCTAAGAAGGAGGATGCTGAAAGCGATTTGTCAAAAGAATTAGCTGCCAGTGAACTCAGGAGACAACTATTTATGGCCATAAGTGAATTGCCTGAAGATTGCGCATCAGTTTTTCAGATGAGCAGGTTTGAGCAGCTTAAGTACCACGAAATTGCAACGCAGTTGAATATTCCAATAAAGGCAGTTGAATACCAGATGGGTAAGGCATTGAAAGTCATTCGTTTGAAATTGATAGACTTCTTACCCACATTTTTAATATATCTAACTCAAATTTTATGAATAGAAACAATACCCATATAAAAGAAGATCTCCTTGTAAAGTACTTGCTGAAGGAAGCTAATCCGGCTGAAGAATTGCAGGTGGAAAGGTGGATAGATGCAGATATAAACAATCTTAGTTATTTCAATGCTTTTAAACTTATTATTGAAACAAGCGAGCTTAATTCAGATCCTGATTTGAATGAATATGAAGCACTGAGTAGGTTGAATCAACGAATTCAAAATGAATCAGCCCAGGGTAGAGTGAAACACTTGTTTTCTGTCGGCTCTATTCTTAGAATTGCTGCTGCTATCCTTATCGTGGGAATGATTAGCTGGTTTACTTATCCTTTAGTTTATAAAAACAGTCAACTAGTGACACTCCAAACAAAAGATAGCACCTTACAGCAGACTTTACCGGATGGGTCTGTAGTATGGCTTAATAAAAATTCTCTAATCTCTTATCCTGATAAATTTGCCGATAATATCAGGTCGGTTAGGTTAATAGGTGAAGCGTTTTTTGAGGTCAAACCTAATAAAGAAAAGGCTTTTGTTATCAGCGTAAATGATATTGCTGTAAAAGTAGTTGGAACTGCTTTTAATATTAAAAACCGCGGTGATGAAACAACTGTGATTGTTAAGAGTGGAGTAGTTGATGTGGCTAAAAGCAAGGAGCATATTGAGCTAAGTGCCGGAGAAAAAGTTCGGGTGCATCCTGATATGAGCGGCTTGCTTAAAGAAACATCAAATGGAAGACTTTATGACTATTACTTTAGTAAGGAATTAGTGTGTGATAGTACCCCGTTATCAGAACTCGTAGAAATCCTCAATGAAAAGTTTGAATCGGATATCATTATTTTCAGACCTTCATTAAAAGAACTGCCTCTAACAACTGTATTTCATGATGAATCTCTGGATCAGATCCTTAAAGTTATTGCTGCAACATTTAATATAAGTGTAGAATATCAGGGGAATATAATTCTATTAAAGTAGTTTACATGAAGCAGAATAGTAGTCTGTTTTTTCAGTTCAGCATCATGTTGCTGATTGCTCTTTCGTTTTTGTGTACAACAAGCAGCGCGCAGTCGTTGCTGACTAAGAATATCTTTTTAAAGTTGGATAATCAAAAGCTTGAAAATATTTTGCACATACTTGAAGAGAGGGGAGGATTTAAATTTTCATATAACAGCAATATCATTCCGCTTGACAGTATAGTAAATCTCAATGCTGAAAACCTAAGTATTGAAGTAGTGCTGGATAGGTTATTGAAAAATCGGTTTGAATATCTAGAAACTCAAAACTTTGTTATTCTTCGTTATGCTCCTTTTGAATTAAGTCTTCTGCTGGGGGAGGCTTTTAACTACTCAAACCAATTTGTAATCAGAGGCCAGATTGTAGATAAGAATACTCTTAAACCTATTGAAAACGCAAGTATTTACGAGAAAAAATTACTGCAATCTGCAATAACAGATCGAAATGGATTTTTTACCCTAAGACTTAAGAATTTCTCGAGAAATATTGGAATTACAGTCAGTAAGGAGAATTACAAGGATATTTACCAGCATTTTCTTTCTGAAGTAATAGTCAGACCCGAACATGGAGATATTGGGGGTGATTATCATGCAGGAGACATGTCGGGGATTGAGCGAACAAGATTCGGAAAATTACTGCTGACATCCAAACAAAGGATTCAATCTCTTAATATTGGTGGTTTTATAGCTCAGGCACCGGTACAGGTTTCTTTAAGTCCGGGCATAAGTTCACATGGTTCATTGAGCGGGCATGTTATCAATAAGTTCTCTTTTAATGCAACCGGAGCTTACAGTGCCGGGGTTGAGGGAATGGAGTTAGGTTTGTTGTTCAATATCACTAAAAAGGATGCAAAGTGGTTTCAGTTTGGAGGGGCCTTTAATCTCGTAGGCGGGAAGGTAGAGGGAATACAACTTGCAGGATTATTTAATAATGTACTGGACAGCGTGCAAGCAATGCAAATCACATTGGGGTATAATCATGTAAGCGGAGCTTTTAAGGGTTTTCAGGCAGGTGGTCTGTACAACAATATTGGTGATACTTTCACCGGAGCACAGCTTTCACTGGGACTAAACCGAATTATGAGATCTTTTACAGGACTGCAAATTGGAGGATTTTCTAATCGGACTAAGGGAGATTTTGAAGGAGTTCAATTATCTCTGGGCTATAATTCCAACAGACATAATTTTAATGGGTTTCAATCAGGAGTTGTTAACCATAGCGGCAATGATGCAAGAGGTGTAAAGCTTGCAATGCTTGCCAACTATAGTGGGCATACACGGGGTGTTGAACTAGCGGGCATTTCAAATTTCAGTAAAAGTTTTAAGGGGCTGAGAATTTCTTTGCTTGGGAATCTCGCCTTTCAAAAAGCTGAAGGCGTTCAATTAGCTGGTATTTTCAATTTTGCTAAAGAGGTAAAAGGATTTCAGATTGGACTTGTAAATATTGCAGATACTGCCAGTGGGTATAATATTGGTTTACTTAATTTATTTCGAAGAGGTTACCATAAAGTTGGTCTGACATCAAATGAAAACACAGATTTTAATCTGGCTATTAAAACCGGGAATTCGAAACTCTATTCCATACTTATTGCAGGTATGAATAGAGGTAAGCCCGGCGAGTTTCAGTCATTTGGATTTGGCTTTGGAAAGGAAATTCATATCCATAAGCAATTGTATTTTAACCCTGAAGCAAGCAGCAGATATATTCTCAGTAAAAATCTGAAGGGGACTAATTTGCTGAACAGGTTAGATTTGAGATTTGGCTATCAATTCAATAAATGGATTGCGTTAACAGCCGGTCCTGCACTAAATATTTTCTATTCCAATCAGTTAGAAAACTACACCTATATTCGGGATAAACATGTAAGTTTTAACCCTTCAAATCAAAGATTTAAAGGATGGGTAGGCTGGGATTTGGGGCTGGTTCTATTTTGATGGTCGGTGTAACTTTAATTATTTTTCTGGTCTATTTTCTAATATAGGTTTCGTTATTCTCATAATATAAAATCTTAAAAAAAGCCCCACAAATAAATGTGGAGCTTTTAGAAAATTCCCTTTGTATTTAGAAGGCAAATTTAAGTGTAAGGCCATAAGTTCTTGGGTCTCCAAGTACACCTGCATAATGACCAGCGTTACCACCGGCTGGCAATAATTGTTCGAAATAATCCTTATCAAGTAGATTACGTGCCCAAATATAGGCTGATAAACCTTTTGTAGCTTTATATCCGATTCTTCCATTGACGAGTACATAACCGTCAATATTCAGATAGGCAGAAGGTGAAGGGCTTGATGAGAAAGATGAACGGAAGTAGCCATCTAAAGCAGTAAAGAACTTCGCTTCTTTGTTAAAAAATTTCGTCGGTGTAGCATACTCGCCACCCAACGATCCTGCCCATTTTGAGATTCCCGGAAGTTCTCCTCCTGAAATGTCCTTAAATGCTACCTGAACACCATTTACTGTTAATCCGGTTTCTTCGAGTGGAAGAGGTGCATTTGTAAATTTAAC
>CAZGWG010000011.1:0-41491 GCA_964529165.1 uncultured Sphingobacterium sp. | reverse complement strand
GGTGTTTTAAGTTCATGGGAAATATTGGATAAGAATTCTCTTCTGAACTTTTCCTGTTCTTTCAATTGATCAATTTCGGATTTTTTATCCCTTGCCCATTCTTTCACTTCAAGTTCAACATCATTGATCGGATCAGTACTGACATATTCACCCAGGGCATCTTTCAGGTCTTTCCCCAGTTTCAGGTTATGAATCAACTTGTAGATCAGCTTGATTTTACTGTAGACAAATCGTTCGATCAGATAGTAAAAAACAAGATAGCTGGTTACCAGTGAAACAGAAAAAGTAATAAAGAAATCAATGAGATTTTTCTGAAAGTAGAAGTTGATTATCGATAAGGATAAAGCAACTGCCAAGGCATTAATAAAAACGAGTACCCACAATTTCATAATGCAAGTTAATATATTAACACTTTGCCATGTGTTTTTTTAATTAAAAATTGTGCTAAGCCCGGAAATTGGCCAAGCATTGATACACTAATATCAGAGATAAAGGTATTTCCAAACAGCTTTTGAATCAGTCTGCCATTTTTTAATCTGAGAGCAAATTGTTTTTCCCATTGGAGTTTATATTCATCTTCAAGAGCACTTCTGTTCAAAACAATTCCCTTTTTTGTATAGTTCATGATAGTTTTCGCAAGTATTTTGGCTGAATGAACAGCGATTGCCATTCCATTCCCACAAAGCGGAGCAATCATCCCGGCAGAATCGCCGCAAAAGAGTAAATGATTTTCTGTCAAGGTTTTCTTTTCAAATGAAATTTCATTTATGACTTCAGGACTTTCGAATAAAAATTCTGAGTTTTTAAACAGGCTTTGCAAGTAGGGATTTTTGAACAGGACCTCTTGTTCCATTTCAGGAATACCTGAGTACTTTTTGAGATTTGCTGTTTCTGAAAGGTAGCATAAACAGAATTTATCATCTTCTATCTTACTTACACCGCAATACCCCCCCTCAAAATTATCAAGACGGATGAGATTATCGGCTAGTTCAGTCCTGATATGGTATTTGACACCCAGATATGGGCTCCGTCTGTAAAAAAAACTGCGATTGAGCTTTTGATCGAGGTTAGATCTTTTACCATAAGTTGCAATGGCAATAGCTGACTCATAAACTTTGTTTCCCCTAGTAAGGATTCTGAATTTATCTTCCTTAAAAAGGACGTTATCTACTTTTTCGAAGATAAATTCGACGCCAAGATTTTCTGCACGCAGGTATAATAAATGATCAAGTTTATAACGGCTTAAGCCAAATCCTCCCATTGGCAGATCTGCATGTAAAATTTTACCGGAAACGGAAGTAACTGCCAAATGATTTATACGGGAGTAATCGGATTCGGAGATCCCGATATTTAATGATTCCAAAAATGGAAATACTTCATTTGAAATATATTCACCGCATACTCTGTGAAATGGATATTTTTTCTTTTCAAAGACACTTACCTGATAACCCTTCTGTTGAAGAAGAATAGCACTGGTCAAGCCAGCAAGACCGCCTCCAATTATCAGTATATCTCTCATGTTCAGTTTCTAGTTCAGATTTTTCCTGTCTCCTTAATTTTTCTTGTTTCTATGCAAACCTGCCATCTGAAAGCCCACATCCATTTTATCGTATAGGTTTTGAATCCTCCATCTGTTAATAGCCTCTCAAGGTCCTTTCTTCTGAAGCTACGGAGCACAGAAAGCCTGGAATCATGCTTAACCATCTCAGATTTTGAGAAAACAGAAGTTAGAATACCAATGGAGTGGTAGGCAAACCAATGTCGGTGCAGATCATTAATCACAACATAATCAGTGGCACAATCTGCCATTTTTTGAATAAGCCTGATCCAGTTTTCATCGGTAAAGTGATGAGTAAAAAGACTTGATATCACAATGTTAAATTGATCACTGATTAGTTTTTCACTCATTACATCAGAAAGAATATAGGAGATCTCCGGAAAATCCACGGATTTTTTTCTTGCATACTCAATGGCTGATTCGGTAGCATCAATGCCTATCAGACGAATATTAAGATTTCGTTTGCGTGCCCATTTTGCTATTACCCTTAGAGAATCTCCGCCTCCACAACCCCAGTCACTGATGCTCATACCATCCTTTATGCCTAACTTTTGGAAAGCATTAAAAAATACATTGTACCCACCCAGGAGTTTATTTATTATTTCTAACTCATCCATGATCGGATCGATAATCTCATGGCCGAGTGAGAAATCATCCATCATTTCATCTTCAGGACTCCGGTGGCTAAAATCAGGCATTTCCTCTTCGTTTTAAGATCATAGATTCAACTGTTAAACCTGGCCCGAAAGCAAAGGCAAGAATGTTTTCTCCATCAATTCCTTCGGGATAATCCATCAATTTTTTGAGTACAAATAATATCGTGGCTGATGACATATTTCCATAATCTCTTAATGTATCATAAGCAAAGCGATTTGAGACAGGGGAAAAGCCAAGAGCGCTTTCGGCGGCTTCCAGAATTTTTCTGCCACCGGGGTGTATTGCAAAATGACTTATATTTTTGAATTGCAGACCCGCTTTTTCGAGGAGTTTATTGGAAATGGATTGAATATGCTTTAAAATCAGTTTGGATACTTTTGAAGTTAGCTTCATTTCAAATCCCGAATCACCTACATGCCAGGCCATTTCATTTTTAGCTTCATTTAAAAACTCAGAATAAAAAGTCTCAAGTGACAGGGAGTTTTTTTTGTTCTGTGTAAACCCGCTGTTTTCTATAATTACAGCGGCTGCCCCGTCTGAGAAAAGTGAATTGGCAACCCAGTTATCCAATGTATTTTGTTTCTGAAAGTGGAGCGTGCAGAGCTCTACTGAAACGATCAGAACGTGTGCCGATGGATTTGCCCGGCAGATATAATCAGCAACTTTTAGTGCATTTAATGTTCCATAACAACCCATGAAATTAATACAAGTACGTTCAATATTGCGGTTTAAACCTAGTTTTTCGACCAGCTCGATATCAATTCCGGGAGCATGCATTCCTGTGCAACTGACTGTAATCAGGTGTGTGATGGAGGAAGCATGAATCTCACCATGATTAGAAAAGCAGCCATTAACGGCCTCTGATGCTAGATCAGCAGCAGTGTCCTGATACAGGCTTAAACGATCACGGGTTCCCGGAAAGGGTTCAAAATCGTCATTCCTGCCAAAGAAGCTATTCCTGTTGCTCTCGGTTTCGCCAAAATCCGGAATCACTGAGTAACGGTATTCAATTCCGGAATGATCATAAATTACCTTTAATCTGGAAGCATTGGCCTCGTTTAGTTTAAATGCCTTGCGCATGAATTGGTAAATATCATTCTGTGATATCCGGTATTTTGGGTTGGCGGTACCAATCGCGCTAATGCAACTGCTCATGTCAGTAAATTACTAAATATTTATGTTTTTGGTTTTATTATGCAATATATAAGCCAGAAATGTCTCCGTGTTTTTATAGAAACATAAATAGCTTTAAGAAGCGATTGGATTATAAAACGTTAATTTAGTATATGAATCTTTTAAGAAGTTTCTTTCCCAGCTTATCCACTTTACTGCATTTGCGTTTATTATTTTCAGTTTTCCTGATGCCTGTGTTTTTGTTTGCACTTTCCCAGGTGCCAGAAATCAAGTGGGGGGATGCAATTTTAACTTTTGTGATCTGGCATTTGCTGGTTTATCCTGCCAGCAACGGTTACAACAGCTATTTTGATAAGGACGAAGGAAGTATCGCTTTACTAAAAAAACCGCCTGCTGTTGATAAAAGCCTGTATTATTTCTCTATATTACTGGATATCAGTGCTTTATTGCTTGCGATTTATGTTGGATGGATCTTGTTTTTAGCAGTATTTATCTATGGGATATTTTCCAGAATGTACAGTCATCCTATAATCAGGTTAAAGAAATACCCTGTCATAAGTTTTATAGTTGTATTTGTTTTTCAGGGGGCATTTGTTTACTGGAGTACGTATGCTTCAGTTTCGGGACTTGATACCCTTTTTGGCTGGAATCTTAATTTTACACTGGCCGGACTCATTTGTTCCTGCTTGATTGGGGCAAGCTATCCGCTTACTCAGGTGTATCAGCATGAGGAAGACTCAAGAAGAGGTGATAATACGCTAAGTCTGCTTTTAGGTATAAGGGGTTCTTTTTATTTTTCAGCCGGGCTTTTTCTGCTTTCAGGGCTTCTTCTTTTTATCTATTGGGACCGAATGGGATCAATTCAGAATTTCTGGTTATTTGTAATTATATCTGCACCGGTATTTGCATTGTTTATTAATTGGTTCGTTGCGGTATGGCGGGATCCGGCCAAGGCAAATTTTAAGAATATGTCACGGATGACGCTCTTAAGCAGTATTATGATGCTGATTTATTTTGGTCTGCTGAATTTTATTTAGCGGTAGAAAGGGTAGTCAGGAAAAGTTCCGGTAGTTACTTCTTCCTGTTTCGGAACCTATTCTTCACGTGACAGCTTTCGGGTCTATTTCCTGCTCTCTGTTTCCTATTCCCTATTCTCAATTCCCTATCTTCCGTCCCATTCCTTATAAAACTGCTCGAGATACTGTTCCATAAATGAGTGTCGTTCGGTTGCTATCTTTTTTCCGGATTCGGTATTCATTTTATCTTTTAACAGTAAAAGTTTCTCATAAAAATGGTTGATGGTTGGGGCGGTAGAGTTTTTATATTCTTCTTTGCTCATACTAAGAGCGGGAGGAATTTCAGGGTTGTATAATTCCCGGTTTTTGAATCCGCCATAAGTGAATGCCCTGGCAATTCCAATTGCTCCGATTGCATCAAGCCGGTCGGCATCCTGAACAATTTCGAGTTCTTTTGAGTGGAATTCTATCTTTCCGAGACTTGCTTTAAAAGACATATTACGTATGATCTGCTGAACCTGCTGAATTGTATCTTCATTCAGTTTATGAGATTTGAGAAAATCTCCGGCTTTTTGAGGGCCAATGTCCTCATTGCCGTCATGAAATTTGCTATCGGCAATATCATGTAATAATGCAGCAAGTTCCACGATAAGCTGATCTGCTGGTTCTGTTTTCAAAATATTCAGTGCATTATTCCATACCCGCTGAATATGCCACCAGTCATGTCCGCTTTCTGCACCTTCTAAAGTACGTTTAACGAACTTTACTGTTTCAGCAATAAGCTGATCATATTCCTGGTTTGGGTTCTCTTTTACTGCCTTCATATAATTCGTACTCCAATAGCCTGCAGTCAAGTTTGCCATTGTAAAATTCGATTCTTCTTGAAGCTCTCAGACCTATTTTTTTTGCGAGATCAGGATTTCCGGTGAAAATATATCCTCTGTAACCTTTGCACTTTTGCTTCATGAAATCTCCTATGCGTTTATAGGTAGCTTCGAGTTTTGTGTGCACTCCAAGACGTTCCCCGTACTCAGGGTTAAAAATAACTATGCCAGCGGCTTCGGGTACATTGGTATCGGCAAAATCGCAGACTTCAAAATCAATCAGATGATCAACTCCAGCGGTTTTTGCATTTTTTATTGAAATATCAATTGCATCTTCTGAATGATCTGTGGCTACAATCCTGAAATCAATCTCTTTTTTTGCCTTTTCTTTTAATTTACGTCGCTCTTCAAAGAATACCTGCTCATCATATCCAATGATATGCATAAAGCCGTAGTTCATGCGAAACATTCCGGGTGTTTTATCAGTTGCCATCAAAGCTGCTTCTATTGCCAGAGTTCCCGATCCGCACATTGGTACAACAAACGGACTTTTTCTGTCCCATCCGGTAGCCATAATGGTTCCTGAAGCAAGTGCTTCAAGCATTGGTGCTTTACCCGGTATCTTGCGATAACCATGCTTGGCCAGGGTTTCACCGGAGGTGTCAATAAATATCTCGGCATCGTTTTCCTTCCAGTAAAGGTGAATAACAGTTTTGTTTCCTTCAGGTCCGGTATTTGGTCTGATTTCCTTCTTTTCTTTAATCCGGTCAACAATGGCATCCTTTACTTTCAGATTTGCGAAAAGCGGAGTTGTAATGGTTTCATTATCAACGTTTGAGCTTACTGAGAAGTAGCCGGTAAAATCAATCATTTCCTCCCAGGGAATTTCAAGTAATTCTTTGTAAAGCCTTGCAGGATTTTCGGCAGTAAATGCTTTAACAGAGTATAAAATCTGACTTGCACAACGCAAATTCAGATTCAGTGGGATACAATCATTAATCGTTCCTTCCAGCTCCAGTCCGGTACTGAATGTTCTTTTGATCTTATAACCCAGCGCTTCTACCTCCTGTTGCAGATAGGGGGCCAGGCGATTGTTGCAGGTTAGAATGATCTTGCTTTTTGTGTGGAAAACTTGCATAATAAAATGCGAAGTTAGCAATTAAAAACTGCCTTAATTTTATACTTTTACAAATCGTATCCGCCGACAGGTTTTTGTAAAACGAGCCGGTTATTTTTGTACGATCTTAAACCAGAAAACAACATTAAATTTTTTTAACATGGACATAAAAGGTAAAGTACATGAGATCTCACCGGTAATTACCGTGAGTGAGAAGTTCAAAAAACGTGAGCTAATAATTGAATACGCAGAAAATCCAACATATCCAGAATTTGTGAAGTTTGAGGCAGTTCAGGATAAAGTGAGCCTGTTTGATACTATTAAAGTAGGGGATCAGGTGGAATTATTCTTCAACCTTCGTGGCCGTGCATGGACAGATAAGATGGGTAAAACCTCATACTTTAACACTCTGGTTGTATGGAGAATTAATCCATTGAGCTCTGCCGGTTCAGCTCCGGCGGCTCCGGAATATGCAGCACCGGTTGATATCAGTTCTGCACCTGATGATGATGATCTTCCTTTCTGATCATTCTCTGAAGCACAATAAAAAATCATAAGCCCCGTCCGTTAATCTGGAACGGGGCTTTTTGATTCTCACTCAAATTATTACTCTTTAACAAATCGTTTTACATACCATGCTTTGTTCTGATTTATAGAGATATAATATACCCCATTTTCCAGCACAGATACTTGTTTCATATAGGAGCCATTAAAATTCGTAATCTCATCTGTAAACAATTGTTTCAGATCGCTGTTCAGGATGCATAGTTTTATCGGTCCTTTTGTCTCTAAATTGAAGGAAATCCCAAGCTTACCATTAGAGAAATTCGGGAAAAGCATCATATCTTTTACTTCAAGAAGATTTTCGACCTTTTCAAGACTGGTAATTGTTTTCAACTTAGCTTCCTCTGCATCACTGATGCGGATGCTCATTCTGTTGGATATTCCATTCTTATCGGTTGAATTATAATTATATGAAGAGGAATTGTTTATATTTCTCCAATCCGGAAATCCTCTTCTCTCAAAATCGAATGCCATTGGCGGGTTTGTACGCATCGGCGTTCCGGGAATCCGAGGTCCTCTTGGCATCATATTCCGATGCATGGTGATTATCCGCTTCCTGAGATTACTATCTAAACCATTCATTTGGAACCTTAATTCTTGCAGAATGGTATCTGCATTAAAATTAAATGACATGCTGTCGCCATTAAACTTAAAAAGAGGCATCTCACCGGGTATATCGTTTTTGAGGTCGAATTCAAGTTCACTTAAATCACGATCATTCCACTGCAAAACATGGGGAGCATCGGGTTTACTGCTGATTATAATCTCATTATCTTTTCCACCTCTACCTTTAATTCGGTTCTCCATCTCTTTGAATTCCCGTTTTAAGCGAATTCGTTCTTCCTGACTGACCTCACTTAGTTTTTTACCATTTACAACAGTGTCGCCGTTTTTAATAATAATACTTCGGCTGATCCTTTTTTCATCCTGGGCTTTCACAGAACTGTCTGAACTTACAACGATCAGAGTAATGAAACCGATCATCATAAGGTGTGGATTGAGTATGAACCTTTTCATATATGTAGTTTTAGTTTGTATTTTAAACCGTACTTCCGGAGAAGGAAGCCAAAATCATTAATTAAAAAAGAAGAGTTTTAAGTCAGAGAATCCTTTGATATTCACAGCCAAAAGTATAGGGCTGATTGATTGGATTTTGTTAATGCTTTGTTAAAATATGTTAAAACTATATTGACAAAGAGAGCGTTGTGTATTTTTGTTTGGGATGAAGAGTAAAAGCATTACTTTAATTATTGGATTAATGGCAACCGCCTTACTGGGGGTAATGGGAATGCAATGGTATTTTTTCAGGCAGTCCTACCAGCTTCAATCCCGCTTGTTTGATCAATCAGTGCATGAGGCTTTGACTAATGTAGTTGAGCGGCTTGCAAAGAGGGATGCCAATAATTTTCTTGCAAAGAAGGTAGAGTTTATCAGCCTGCCTGAACCTGTAAACATAGAAAGGACACCCGTTCTTGCAGCAGTACCCGAAAAGCCTGCCAGGGTTAAGCGAAGGAAGCCAAGAATGTCGGACGAACATTATCTGCTGACTCAGCAAAGAAAAGCGGATAGTATATTCCTGATTAGAGACAGTATGATGAGAGCAAGATATCCGAATCTGGTTTCATTTAATGATGCACTTACAGCATCAGAACTTAAGGATATTGAATTTAATTTTCGTGTAGATGTATTTCAGGTAGAGGATGCATTTGGTCAGATTCATGAACAAACCCGAAGAACAATCTCCAGAGCATCAAAAGGCCATCCTCAAATTAATGCGGCTATATCCGGGTCTGCTCCTGGTCAATTGCCTGACTCTGTGACTCAGTATATCGTATTTGATCCAATTGATGGTGCTTTTCTGCGTACGATTCCGCGGCCAAGATTAAGGAACCTGCAGCGCCCTCCTGAAGCACCAGATACAGAACTGGATACCAGGGTTAAGAAAGTGAAGCAATATTTTGCCGGAGAAAAGGAAAACAAAGAGGATGTATTTAAGGACCTTTATCAGGAATATAGGGAGGTTGATGTTCCTTTGAACAAGCGTGTTCATCCACAAACACTGGATTCTATGCTCAGAGCAGAATTGCGTAATCTCTCCATTTTCAGCAATTATGAATACAAAGTGACTTCGGCAAAGAGAGACTCGCTTATTTTTACCCGCGCCTCAAATCAAACGGAATTCCTGCCTTATAATAGTTATGAAACTCCGCTCTTTCCAAAGGATATGATCAGGGATTCAGGAATGCTGACTATTACTTTTCCCGATAAAAACTCCATTATACTTTCTAATATGACGGCCATGATGGGTTTGTCAGGTGGTTTATTGCTGGTGCTGATCTTTAGCTTCGGATACACGATTCATTCTATTCTGATGCAAAAGAAAATCTCAGAAATGAAAACGGATTTCATCAATAATATGACCCATGAGTTTAAAACTCCGGTTGCTACTATCATGATTGCAAGTGAGGCTCTGAAAGATCCTGAACTGACAAGGGATAAGAGCCGAATTGAACGTTTAGCCAACATTATATACGATGAAAATGTACGTCTGGGAAGTCATATTGAACGGGTACTTAATATTGCAAAAATTGAAAAGGGAGATCTGAAACTTGAACACAGGGATGTGGATATGAACGACCTTCTTTCCGCAATTGTAGACAGTATGTCGCTGCAGCTTCAGAAGAGGAATGCCAGTATAGAGCTTAATCTGAAAGCAGAATATTCAACGGTTAGTGGGGATGAACTCCACCTTTCAAATGTGATCTTTAACCTCCTTGATAATGCCAATAAATATAGCCCCGAGAATCCTCAGATAAAGATCAGTACATTCATTTCTGGTAAGAACCTGATTATTCAGGTTGCAGATAAGGGGATTGGAATGAGCAGGGATCAGTTGTCAAAAATATTTGATCAGTTTTATAGAATCCCTACAGGTAATTTACATGATGTAAAGGGGTTTGGTTTAGGATTGAGCTATGTGAATAATATTGTTAAGCGATTGAATGGAACGATACGGGTGAAGAGTGAAAAAGATCTTGGATCAGAATTTGAGATAAGTCTTCCTTTAAAACCTGTGTCATAAAGCCAGGTTGATGAAAATACTATTTTCCCTTTTTTGGAATACCTGATATGAAAAAAATATTACTAGCCGAAGACGACCCGAATCTGGGTATGCTTTTACAGGATTATTTGCAATTAAAAGGAAAATTCGAAGTAGTACTTTGCCAGGATGGTGATGAAGCTCTGAAAGCATTCAATAATGATCATTTTGACATGTGTATCTTCGATGTGATGATGCCTAAAAAGGATGGTTTTACTCTTGGTAAGGATATTCGTCGAATTAACCCGCATATTCCTATCATTTTTGCAACTGCCAAGACCATGATTGAGGATAAGGCAGAAGCTTATAATCTGGGAGGTGATGATTATATTACAAAGCCATTCCGTATTGAAGAATTACTTTTAAGGATAAACGCTTTGTTCAAAAGGGTTTCTGACCCTGAGAAAGCTGAAGTATCGGATCTTCCTTCAAAATTTGATATTGGCAGCTATAAATTTGACTATACTGCTCAATTAATCACAAATGCTGATTCTCAGCAGAAATTATCTACCAAAGAAGCAGAATTACTCAGGCTGTTATGTCTCAAAAAAAATGAGGTTCTGACCAGAGAAGAGGCATTGATCTCAATCTGGCATGATGATAATTATTTTAATGGCCGGAGTATGGATGTTTTTCTGAGTAAGCTCCGCAAGTATCTAAAAGAAGACCCAAGGGTTGAGATTATCAATGTACATGGAAAAGGATACAAATTATTGGTTGGCTGAATTTTAAAGAAGCAAAACCTTTCAGCTTTTAGTATCTTTAGATAAACCATCATTTATGAAGTTCCCATCAGTGCAGGCTTTAGTCCAGGCAATCAGGACAGTTCTGTTCCGGTTTCCGCTTGAAATTGGATTTGCTTTGTTGGGGACAGTGTCTGCGACGGTTTTTATCGAATTAAGTGATCTCCAAGTGTTTGCAGAAAACATTTGTACCAGGCTGATCATGATAGCTAACCTGGGTCTTCTTTTATCCCTTTCTCTCAGTCTTTTTTCAGAGAGCTATTCTTTTCCCTTCTCCAGAAAGATCCTTTTAATGGGTTTTATTGTTTTGATTACCATTGCTTTATTCTTTTTGATTAATCCGTTGAAGCGAGAGACAGATTATATTAGATTTATTTTACTCTCGTTAACTTTCCATCTAATGGTCTCTTTTGCAGCTTATTTCGGCAAGGGCCATATCAATGCTTTCTGGCAATTCAATAAGACTATTTTTCTTCGGTTTTTAATTGGCGCGCTGTACAGTGCAGCTCTGTTTCTAGGGTTGGCAGCAGCAATTGGATCTATGAATTTTCTATTCAATTTTAAATTTGCCTGGGATACCTTTGCGATACTATGGGTATGGATTGTAGGCATTTTTCAAACTGGGTTTTTCCTCTCGGGAGTTCCTGCTAATCTGAACAAACTTGAAGGAGATAAAACCTATCCTGCCGGACTTAAAATTTTTACTCAGTTTGTACTTGTTCCATTGGCCACCGTTTACGCAGTTATATTGCTGGCCTATGAAACTAAGATCTTGATTGAATGGGAGCTTCCAAAGGGCCTGGTTTCAAATCTGATCCTGGGTTATGCTGTTTTTGGGATTCTATCATTACTGCTCATATATCCTGTTAGGAATCAGGAAGAAAACAAATGGTTGAAAACATTCAGCCGAAGTTTTTATTACGTTCTAATTCCCTTAATATTATTACTTGTCTGGGCAGTTTTGGCTAGGGTAATTGCCTATGGAATTACTGAGGAACGTTATTTTCTGATCATTCTTTCGGTCTGGCTGACTTTTATTAGTTCCTATTTTTTGATTTCAAAAAGCCAAAATATTATTATTATTCCATTCAGTTTATGCCTCCTGACTGCATTTTCAGTTTACGGGCCACAAGGTGCATTTTCAACATCTGAGCGATCGCAGGTTAAAGAGTTGAAGCACCTGTTTGAGAAATACAAATCGCTTGAGGGGGATAAGCTGATTGCATTAAAGATTAATCCATCAAAAGAAGACATGAGCCGGATAATCAATGTAGTAGACTACCTTGTTAATATGCATGGTCTGGAAAGTTTCAATCCAATTTTGAAGCGTGATTTGGAGACGGTAGAGGATTCCTTGTATGCTTTAGCGACTGAGAAAAAATATGATTCCAGGACCAGTCGCTGGGAGATAAAAAGCAAGCAAAAGCTTTGGTTATACACTTATCTGAATCTTCAGCCGGATGACTTAAGCAGTTCTGAACAGAACCTTGGTATAAACATGGTTGAAGCCTTTAATGTGGATATTCTTCCTTTGAATAAAGCAGCAGATTATATGTTCCCATTAAATTTGTCGAGAGGAGATACCCTGTCAAACATAATAGAATCAAACAAATTGCTCATTTCGCGCATTAAAAATCAGAATAAATTCAAGGTGGTTTACAAATCAGAAATAAAATATATCCTTCTTGATACACTTATAAATCAAATGGACTCAGAGTTTAAGCAGCAGAAGTTATCTGATAAGCAAGTGCTGCAGGTCTCCAGAAAATTACTTTCTCAGGAACTTGATTTTGAAGAGATGAAACTTCAAGTATTATGGAATCGCCTAACCTTTAATGATAATAAAGATCTGCTTTCGGCAGATGCTTATGTGCTGCTAAGTCTGAAAAATTGAATCAGAACTTTGTGCTTTTATCATAAATCAAACTTAATCCCCTGTGCAAGGGGTAATTTATCAGAATAATTGATTGTATTGGTTTGACGGCGCATATAGGCTTTCCATGCATCAGATCCGGATTCTCTGCCGCCACCAGTTTCTTTTTCCCCCCCAAAAGCTCCACCGATTTCGGCACCTGAAGTGCCAATATTCACATTAGCAATGCCGCAGTCTGATCCTGCGCT
This sequence comes from uncultured Sphingobacterium sp., assembly GCA_964529165.1. Lineage (GTDB taxonomy): Bacteria > Bacteroidota > Bacteroidia > Sphingobacteriales > Sphingobacteriaceae > Daejeonella. The sequence continues at coordinate 28,657 of CAZGWG010000011.1, read as the reverse complement.
GGAAAGAAACTGCTCTGCTTCCCTTAGATTCAGTGTCATTATTGCTGATGAAAGTCCCTGGGGAACAGCATTCTGCATTTCAATAGCTTCATTCAGGGTTTGATATTTCAGCAGGTAGAGAATTGGTGCGAAAGTTTCATGCTGTACGATTTCAAAGTCATTTTTAACTTCTGCAATACATGGTTTTACGTAGCATCCTGATTCATATCCTTGTCCTTTAAGCACACCGCCCTCGACTATAAAATTGCCGCCTTCTGCCTTACATTTTTCAATGGAACTGAGATACTTTGTTACTGCGTTTTTATCAATCAGCGGGCCTACATGAATATTTTCATCCAGAGGATTACCTATTTTTAATTGTTTGTATGCCTTCACGAGTTTATCCCTGAATGTATTATAGACACTTTCGTGAATAATTAGTCTGCGGGTTGAAGTACAGCGTTGCCCGGCAGTTCCAACAGCGCCGAATACGGCAGCTACCAGTGTCATTTCCAAATCTGCATCTTTCGAAATGATAATTGCATTGTTCCCGCCAAGTTCCAGCAAACTTCGGCCAAGACGTGCGCCCACTGCAGCGCCTACTGCTTTTCCCATCTGGGTGGATCCTGTTGCTGAAACCAGTCCGATTCGCTTATCATGACTCATGAGTTCTCCTATCAGGCGTTCACCAACCAGAAGGCAGGAGACCCCTTCGGGGACATTATTCACTTCGAAAACTTTTTGTATTATACGCTGGCATGCAATGGCAGTCAGAGGAGTTTTTTCTGAAGGTTTCCAGATACAAACATCACCACAGACCAGGGCAAGTGCCATATTCCAGGCCCATACGGCAACAGGGAAATTAAAGGCGGATATAATTCCAACGATACCCAACGGGTGCCATTGTTCATACATACGGTGGGCGGGCCTTTCTGAGTGCATGGTCAGTCCGTATAACTGACGGGATAAACCTAGGCTGAAATCACAGATATCAATCATTTCCTGCACTTCACCATATCCTTCCTGCAAACTTTTACCCATCTCATAGCTTACAAGCTTACCCAGATTGCTCTTGTGTTGCCGTAAAGCTTCCCCTATTTGTCTGATTACTTCTCCCCGTTTAGGGGCAGGCCAGGTCTGCCAGACTTTAAATGCTTCCCCGGCTTTAAGAATAGCATTTTCATAATCAAAATTATTTGCAAACCTTACCGAGGCAATTTCTTTTCCATCAACAGGCGAAAAAATGGCATGTATATTTTGCTGGTTATTGCTGCTCCAAATCTTTCCTGTACTGCATGATTCATTGACCGACTGGATTTCAAGGGCTTGTAAAAGCGGTAAAACATCTATTTGCATAAAATTTTGTATTTTTGACAAAGTTAAGCAATTCTCCCTAGGGCAGTTTGAAGGCTTTATGACAAAAACATATTCAGGCTAAGCTGCATCTTTATTTATTTATTTTCAGCCGATTAGCTTCTGGCTTGTCAGGATGTTGAAAAATAAAAGCAAAACAGATAGCGATTTGACTTAAATTAAAGCAAGTAAGGCCGATTGTTAATACAAAATAGGCTGGGAGAACGTTCTTAATGGTATTATTTTAGGATGGAAGAAGATTTTGAGTTTGGTTTTACCGAAGATCCCAGATTTTCGGTAGAAAGATATGAAGAGATGATCCGTAATCAGGATCAGTATTTTTTCGATGCTCAGGCATTTGAGAGTATAATTGAATACTATATTGAGAAGAATGATCCGATTAAAGCATTACAGGTTACTGAATATGCAATTAATCAGCATCCTTTCGCGGCAGTATTTTCAATTAAGCAGGCCCAGCTTTATGTGGCAACAAATCAGTTTGATCTTGCTTTTGAATCTCTTCGCAGAGCCGAAACACTAGAACCATCAGAGGCTGATATTTATACCATCAGAGGGAATGTGTACGAGGGGATGGAGCGGCATCAGGAGGCGCTGGATAATTACGAAAAGGCACTGACCCTTGCTGAAAGTACGGATGAGATATTGCTTCATATTGCCTACGTATATCAAAGTATGGGTGACTATGAAAACTCTGTAAGCTATCTTAAACAATGTTTACAGCAAAACATGGAGAATCAGGATGCTCTTTATGAACTTGCATTCTGTTATGACGTTTTGGATAAGCAGGAAGAGAGTATTAAGTTTTACGAGCAATATATTGATAATGAGCCGTATTCTTATGCTGCCTGGTATAATTTGGGCAATGCATTCAATAAGATGGATCTTTTTGAAAAGTCAATTGATGCGTATGATTATGCCATCCTGATCAAAGATAATTTTGCTTCAGCCTACTTCAATAAAGGTAATGCACTGGTTCATCTTGACCGATATGCTGAGGCTATTGAAGTATACAAGCAAACATTTGAATATGAGCCTCCCAGTGGTGATACCTATTGTGCGATCGGTGAATGTTATGAGAAACTGGAACGCATGGATGAGGCAAGATCATATTATAAAAAATCGGTTAAACTGGACCCTTCACAATCTGATGCCTGGTTTGGTATCGGAGTAACTCTTGATTTTGAGGAAAGATATTTTGAATCACTGTATTTTTATAAGAAAGCCCTGGACCTGGATGATAAAAATGCAGATTATTGGTTCGCTATTGCAGATGCACAATATAAATTAAAGCAACTTCCTGAATCGGAAAAGGCTTATGAGAAGGTACTTGAATTAAATCCGGTGGATATTGAGGCCTGGCTGGATTATTCTTCCATTTTATTTGAGCAGGATAAGCTGGATTCTGCTATAGAGATTATCTCCGAAGGAATTAAAAATAATCCCGATTCGGCTGAACTTTATTACAGAATGGTAGCTTACCTGTTTGCAGCTCATCAGTTCAGTGAAGCCCTTATCTACCTGGAGACAGCATTGAACACAGATCCGGAAAAGCACCATATTTTATTTGAGTACCTTCCACAACTGCATGAAAACAAGGTTATTGTGGACATTATTAATCGATATACCCGTTAAAAAAGCTAATAAAATATTAGCCTTTAGGTTTTGATTTTTTTTTGGAGATTTGCATCTGAAAGAAGATCCATAATTTAAGGATGGAAATCCATTGAAAGTCAGATCCAGTTTTCTATAATCAATTATATAACAGATGAATTATACTTTAAAGAATATACCTGAGCGTACACAAAAGCCGCGTCAGAACGGGCTAACTATGGTTATGGATAAGGGACTAAGTGTACGTGAAATTGAAGATTTCCTGGAGGTTGCGGGGCCACATACAGATATAGTAAAATTAGGCTGGGCTACATCTTATGTAACACCAAATCTTGAGAATAAATTAAAAATATACAGAGAGGCAAATATTCCGGTATACTTTGGTGGGACACTCTTTGAGGCTTTTATTATAAGAAACCAATTTGATGATTATCGCAGGGTCCTCGATAAATATGATATGAAGTTTGCCGAAGTATCAGATGGATCAATTTCGATACCTCACGAAGAGAAATGTGAATATATCCGTAAGCTTAGTGAACAGGTAACTGTAATTTCTGAAGTTGGATCAAAAGATATAGCTAAAATTTTCGCCCCTTATAAATGGATTAGCCTGATGAAAGCTGAGATTGAGGCCGGATCATGGAAAGTAATTGCAGAAGCTCGCGAAAGCGGAAATGTTGGTTTGTATCGTGATTCGGGTGAAGTAAGACAGGGTTTGGTAGATGAGATTTTAACACAGATTCCTGCTGAAACAATCATTTGGGAAGCACCCCAAAAGGCACAACAGGTTTGGTTCATTAAATTGATAGGAAGCAATATCAATCTTGGAAATATTGCTCCTGCAGATGTTATTCCGGTAGAGACATTACGTCTGGGATTGAGGAGTGATACTTTCGATCATTTTCTTAATATAGAAACAAAATAGATTCTGATATTTTTATCTGAATTAGCCGTCAAAACAATTTAATATCAAAATGAAAAAATACGGTCTGATTGGTTATCCGCTGACACATTCTTTCTCAAAAAAATATTTTACTGAAAAATTTTTAAATGAGGAACTTGATAACCATCAGTATGAACTTTATCCACTTCCGAATCTTAGTGATCTTCCTGAGCTGATAAGAAGCATACCCGATCTGTGCGGACTCAATGTTACTGTTCCTCACAAGATAGGGGTTATGTATTACCTGGATAAGATTGATCCGGCGGCCAAAGAGATTGATGCGGTAAATTGTATAAAAATTGTTAACCATCAGCCGGTGGAGGCATTTTTTAGTGGGGAGCTTTCTTCCATGAATGTGAGACTTGAAGGTTATAACACAGATGCTTATGCTTTTGAGGCATCTTTGAAGCCCTTACTTAAGAAGCATCACCAAAAGGCTTTGGTCCTTGGAACCGGAGGAGCATCGAGGGCAGTAGCTTATGTACTTGAAAAGCTTGGAATTTCTTACCGGCTTGTTTCGAGGAGAAATATCCGGAAGCAATTGAGTTATAAAAAATTGACTGCAGATATTCTGAATGAATATTTATTAATCATTAATACCACTCCGCTTGGCACAGCGCCAAATATTGAAGAGTGTCCAGATATTCCATATGAGTTACTTAGCAGTAAGCATCTTCTGTATGATCTGGTATATAATCCTGCAGAAACAGAGTTTCTTAAGCGGGGAAAAGCCAAAGGTGCGGCTATAAAGAATGGTATGGAAATGCTGCACCTGCAGGCAGAAAAATCCTGGGAAATATGGAATAGCTGATGAAGACATGCTTGTCATATCTGTTATTTTTGAGCACAATATTGTTTATTGCCTGCGGCAGTGAATATTCCCCCAAGCCAAGGGCATATTTCAGAATTGAATTTCCGGAAAAAAAATATCAGACTTATTCAGGCGATTGTCCATATAGCTTCGATTTCCCGGAGTATGCACGGGTTGAACCAGATAGCAGCAGAGATTCAAAACCTTGCTGGCTGAATGTTAACTATCCGCAGTTTAACGGTCGTATCCATTTAAGTTATCAGAGGATTTCCTCAATTACTGAGTTCAATCAGCTTACCGAAGATGCCAGGACATTTGCATTCAAGCATACCGTAAAGGCTACCGCAATAGATGAAGGGATAATCTCTTATCCCAAAGAAAAAGTTTATGGAATTTATTATTCCATCGATGGGAATACCGCATCTTCTGTTCAGTTTTTTCTTACTGACAGCACAAAAAATTACCTTAGGGGAGCCCTTTATTTCAATGAGCAACCCCGGCTCGATTCAATACAACCGGTCCTGAATTTTATAAAAAAAGATATAGACCAGATGATCAGGACTTTTAAATGGAGAAATCAATGAAATTTGCTTGTTTATTCCTCTTGCTTGTTTTCTCGCTAAGTGCTAAAGCTCAGTTAAGTGCTGAAGAAAAAAGGATTATTGATTATCTAAAAGCACATCATTCTGAAGCAGAAGAACTACTGATTGAATCGGTTAATATAAACAGTGGAACATTGAATGTAGATGGGGTAAGAAAAGTAGGTGCAGTTTATCGCAGAGAGTTCGATAAGCTTGGCTTTATCACTGAATGGGTTGATCTGCCTGATTCATTAGGTCGTGCAGGTCATCTTGTTGCTAGCCGGAAGGGTACTCAAGGCAAGCGTCTTTTTCTAATCGGTCATCTTGATACAGTTTTTGAGTTAGATATGGAATTCAGTCCCTACCAAAAACTGAACGACTCTACAGCAACCGGACAGGGTGTAAATGATATGAAAGGCGGTAATGTTGTGATGATTTTTGCGCTGAAGGCACTTCATGAACTGGGTCTATTAAAAAACACACAGATTATTGCTTATTTCACAGGGGATGAAGAAAGTTCGGGTTCTCCGCATGAAGTAGCAAGGAAAGATTTCATTGAGCGTGCAAAAGCAAGCGATATCGCATTAGGTTTTGAAGGTGCTCAGGGCTTAAATACTGTTGCTGTTGCCAGAAGAGGTATTGGTGGCTGGACATTGAATGTAAGTGCTAAAACAGGGCACTCTGCCGGGATTTTCAGTGAGAGTGCGGGTTATGGAGCTATTTATGAAGCCGCCAGGATTATTAATGAATTCAGAACTCAGCTAAATGATGAGAAGTATCTTACTTTCAATCCAGGCTTAATCAGTGGTGGTTCAGAGATACGGCTTGATCATGCCAATGCAAGAATGGAAGCGATAGGTAAAACCAATATAATCTCTCCTACAGCTTTTGTGGCTGGAGATCTTCGTTTTATTTCAGAAACTCAGAGAGACAGGGCAAGAGAAAAGATGAAAATGATTGTATCCCGAAATCTTAATGGTACTTCTGCCAGTATTTCATTTACAGATGGTTTGCCTGCAATGGAACCTACCGAAGGGAATTATAATCTTGTTAAATATCTTGACCGAATTACTCAGGACATGGGTATTGGTGCTACAAAAGCAGGAGATCCTGGTGCGCGTGGGGCAGGAGATATTTCGGATATTGCAAAATATGTAGATAGTCTTGATGGCATGGGAGCTTCAGGAAGTGGGGCACATAAACCGGGGGAATTAATTAATTTGAAGGAGTTTCCCCTACTTATACAACGTGCAGCTCTGATGATTTATAGATTAAGCCGTCAGAATCCGGGAATGAATTGATGCTTAGGCAGGTCGTTCAGAATTAAACGACAGGAATTTGGTACTTTTGTAATTATGGTCCAGATTAAATCTTTTGCTTTTAACCCTTATCAGGAAAACACTTATATTCTTCATGATGATACACTTGAATGTGTTATCATTGATCCCGGAATGTACACAGGTGAAGAACAGAATGCATTTCTGAAGTATATTTCTGATAATAACCTGAAACCGGTTTTATTGTTGAATACTCATTGCCATATTGATCATGTACTTGGGAATAAGTTCATTTATGATACTTATGGTTTATTTCCCCAATTCCATAAGGGAGAGGAAATAGTGCTGAACTCTATTGTTTCTTATGCTCCACAAATGGGAATCCGCTATGAAGTTTCTCCTTTGCCTCAGGTATATTTGACTGAAAGCGGAACAGTTAAATTCGGTGAGACTGAACTTGAACTTATTTTTTCACCAGGTCATTCTCCTGCTCACCTTTGTTTCTTTCATAGAGATAAAAAATTTTTAATCGGAGGAGATGTTTTATTTTACCGAAGTATTGGGCGTACTGATTTACCTGGTGGTAATTATGACCAATTGATCAGCAATATTCGTGAAAAACTATTCAGCCTGCCTGATGAAACGAGGGTTTATCCAGGGCACGGACCTGCAACAAGTGTAGGTTTTGAAAAGCAATTCAATCCTTTTTTAAGCTGATCGGAACATTTAAAGGGGTGAACACAGCTTACTATATAGCCAAGAGGTATTTGTTCTCGAAGAAGTCGGTAAACGCAATAAACTTCATTTCAGGGATCTCAATGCTTGGAGTATTTGTAGGAAGTGCCGCATTAATTATTATCCTTTCTGTTTTCAATGGTTTTGAAAATATTGTACTGTCAATGTACAATACTTTTAGCCCCGAACTGCGCATAGAGCCGGTTGAGGGGAAGACATTCGACCCAAGGGATAGCCGTTTTATAAAACTCAAAAATGACATTCGTTTCCTTAATTATACAGAAGTTTTAGAAGAAAAGGCATTAGTCAGATATGGTGATAGCCAGTCGATTGCATTGATTAAAGGGGTTGGCGAGGGCTTCCTGAAGAACAGAAACGGACTTGATTCAGTTATTTCCAGTGGTAGTTTTGCCCTCCATCATATTGGAAGAGACATGGCCGTTATTGGCTCAGGTATACAGAACTCTTTATCGGTAAATCTCAATAACGAGTTTCAGACACTTGATATTTATTCTCCAAAAAAAGGAATCTCAAACTCATTGAATCCTGCAGATGAATTTAATGTCCGCTCGATTTATCCATCAGGAGTTTTTACGGTGCAGCAGGAGTTTGATAATATGATTATTGTACCCCTGCAGTTCGCGCGTACATTGCTTGCAGAGGATAAAATGATTTCTTTTATAGAGATCAATACACGTATTGGTACTGATATTGAATCTCTTCAGGTAGAGCTTAAAAAACTTTTAGGAAAAGATTTTATAATCAAGGACCGCAGTCAGCAAAATGAATTGTTATATAAAATTCTGAATTCAGAAAAATGGGCGATTTTTCTGATTCTTACTTTTGTTCTGATTATTGCGATCTTCAACATCATCGGCTCTTTAACGATGCTGGTTATTGATAAACGTAAAGACATTGCGATCCTGAGCAGCCTTGGGGCAAACAGGAACCTGATCAGAGGAATCTTTTTCCTGGAAGGGATGATGATATCAATGCTGGGTTGTTTTGTGGGTATGGCAGCAGGATTAATCTTTATACTTTTACAACAAGAGTTTGAATTTATTTCAATGTCTGGGGCAAACATGATCATTGATCATTATCCTGTAGGGATTAAATGGTCTGACTTTATTCTTGTCTTTGGGACAGTACTGATAGTTTCAGTCATTGCCTCGGGTATCTCTTCACGTTTAAGTGTGAAAAATACGGTTGATTTGAGGGAGGATCTATAACTATTTGTATTTATTGGGTAAGTGTGTGAGGAGTCTGAAGACTCCTCAATATTTGACAATCCGTAGAGACGCTTCGCTTCTAAGGACAGTTCCGGGAGGAGCTATAAATATTTGTTGGGTACCAGATAATTTTTCACATAATCCTCAACACCATCTTCCAGACTATAGAAATCAAGGCTATAACCAATTGACCTTAACTTTTCCATGTTGGCCTCTGTAAAATACTGATACTTTTCGCGGATGTCTTCCGGGGTGGGAACAAATGAGATGGAAACCGGGGTATCCATTGCATGGAAGGTTTGTGTTGCTAGGTCAAGGAATGTTCTTGCTTTACCTGTCCCCAGATTATAAATACCCGAATCTTTGCGGTGATGCATCAGAAAATACAAAACATTTACTACGTCTTTTATGTAAACAAAATCACGCATTTGTTCACCGTCCTTAAATTCGGGATTATGGGACTTGAATAATTTCATAGCCCCTGTTTTTTTGATCTGATTGAACGTATGGAAAATCACGGACGCCATGCGACCTTTATGATACTCATTAGGCCCATAAACATTGAAAAACTTTAATCCTGCCCAGAAATAGGGTTTCTTTTCCTGCTTTAAAGCCCAAATATCGAAGTCATTTTTAGAATCACCATACGGATTCAAGGGTCTCAGACTTGGAATCCGGGTCTCATCATCATTATAACCCTGCTCTCCTAATCCGTAGGTTGCAGCAGATGAAGCATAAACAAGTGGTAAGCCAAATTCAGTACAGATATTCCAGATAGTTTTGGTATAATCAAGATTTAAGTGATTGAAGAGCTTAACATCCATTTCGGTAGTGTCAGTACGTGCGCCAATATGGAATACGAACTGAACATGTAAATGATTTTCACGCAACCAATCAGCAAAAACCTCCCTCTCTACCTGTTTAGAAAATCGTTTACCTTCAAAATTTTTATTTTTATCATCATTAGAAAAATCATCCACCAGCACCAGGTCATGAAAACCATCATCGTTTAATTTTTGAACCAAACAACTTCCGATAAATCCTGCTGCGCCTGTAATAATGATCATAATAAATGATTAAGTCTGTTATGCAATTATAAGAATAAGTTTTGTTTCGTTTTTGGGATGATACCTACTTTCTGTGCTTCATCAAAAAACGTTTGAACAGCTTTTTTGCCCACTTCACCCAGTTCAATGGAAAATTTGTTCACATACAATTCGATGTGTTTTTTAACGACGTCTAAACTCATCTCCTGCGAATGTGAGCGGATAAAATCCATTCCGGATTCCGGATGATTAAAGGCATATTCCACGCTTCGTTGAATGATACGATTTACCTTTTGTTTGATGTCTTCAGGAAGCTTTCTTTTGATCATGATTCCTCCTAATGGTATAGGCCCCTGGGTCATATCTTCCCAAAATTCTCCCAGATCAATAATCTTTTTCAAACCTTTTTCTTCATAGGTGAACCGATTTTCATGAATAATTACCCCCATATCGATCTGTTGGTTCAGTATTGCTGATTCAATTTCAAAAAACTTCATCTCAATTTTATTTTTTGCTTCAGGGAATGCAATGCTTAATAGAAAATTGGCGGTGGTGTATTTTCCAGGTATGCCGATACCGAGCTTCCGGATTTGCTTCTCCGGAAGCTTGGTTACCGAATTGAGGTTTTCTAAAAGTATGGAAGAATAGGTCTCTTGATTACAAATCAGCAAAGGACCTACCCCGAAGCCCAGTGCACTTCCTGCATGAAGCAACACATAATTTTCAGTTAGATATGCATAAGCATGATAGCTTAGTTTGGTAATATCAAGTTCAGACCTGAACGCCTTTTGATTGAGAGCCTCAACATCTTCATAGCTTACTTCAAAGCTAAGTCCTTCGGTGTCGATCTTCTGATGGATCATTGCATCGAAAATGAAGGTATCGTTGGGGCAGGGTGAAAATCCCAGGCTTAGTTTCATGTGTTAAAAAATTGAATAAGGAAATTGTTCAGGTTTTTTACTGCGAGGTCAATTTGCCAATTCTCCCTGTTGCGTCGTTCTACAATATTGGAGATCGATCTGATCTGTATTCCTTTCATGCCTGTTTGTTCACAGGTATAGAAAAATGCGGCGCCTTCCATTGTTTCAATTTGGGGATGGAATCTTTTTACAAAACCAGCAATTGATTTTTCATTGCCATGAACCTTGTTCACGGTCACTGCTTTTACTTTTTTGAGCTGATTATAAGCTGGGAATCCAATTAAGGAACCAGCATAAAATGAGCTCTTACCCAATCCTATTGTCTCTGAATTCAGAAAATTATCACCGTCTTCAGCTCCGAATTCCGCGAGGATATCTTCTGAAACCCGGCATAAATCGCCCGGTTGCAATGCCCGATCGAAACTTCCTGCAATTCCTGCATTAATTGCAAGATCGAATGATTTACCAACACAATAGTTACCCATTGCAAAGGCGGTGGCAACCATTCCGATACCACTAATCAGAATACTTAACTGATAGGTTCCAATCCTCTTTTCCCAGATAGCAAGTTTAGGGATTCCGTGATGATTCAGAAATGGTTCTATCTCGGCCTGAGTGGCGGCTACAAGAAGTATATTCATTAAGCGAAGTTAAGCAATTAGCTTAATTTGTACTTAAGGCATTTTTAGTTTGAGTATATTTGCATTTTAATTTATTGAAAATGATTTATATTACTCGCAGAGAGCGTTTTAATGCTGCTCATAAATTGTATCGTGAAGATTGGACACTTGAGCAGAACTATGAAATATTCGGGAAGTGTTCTAATCCGAACTGGCACGGACATAACTATGAATTATATGTAACTGTAAGGGGAGAGATTAACCCGGAGACCGGGTTTGTAATAGACTTAAAAGAACTAAAAAAAATCATAACAGTTTATGTAACAAATGAACTCGATCATAGAAATATAAACCTGGATGTAGATTTTATGAAAGGTAAAATGGCTTCCACTGAAGTACTAGCTGTTACAATATTTGAAGTGCTTAAACCGCATATTGAAAATCAGGGCGCTAGTTTGCATTCGATAAAATTATATGAAACAGAAAATAATTTTGTAGAGTATTTCGGCTGAAATAGCCGTATTTGAAATCAAAAGATGGGTATAAAAAATAATAATGCAGAGATCGATAAGATTGATGGCTATGTCAAAATAGATAGTTATGATCAGGAAAAAATTGAGCGTATCGCTTCTCATTATAAGGCGATATTAGCCGATTTGGGTGAGGATCCATCCCGTGAAGGACTTCTTCAAACCCCCGTACGCGTTGCGAAAGCACTTCAGTTTCTTACTCATGGCTATGATGCAAAGCCTGAAGAAATTTTGCGAAGTGCCATGTTCAAAGAGGATTATAGCCAAATGGTGGTGGTTAAGGATATTGAGGTGTTCTCTATGTGTGAACATCACATGCTACCTTTCTTTGGTAAAGCACATATAGCTTATATCCCCAATGGCCATATTGTTGGCTTAAGTAAAATCCCGCGGGTAGTAGATGCCTTTGCCCGTCGTTTGCAGGTGCAGGAGCGTTTAACCAATGAAATTCGTGATTGTATTCAGGAAACCCTTGATCCGGTGGGTGTAGCTGTAGTGATAGAGTGTAAGCACTTATGTATGTCAATGAGAGGTATACAAAAGCAAAACTCTGTTACTACGACCTCCGCTTTTACAGGTGCATTTGTTAATGAAACTACACGTTCAGAGTTTTTGCGGCTTATCACTGCAAGTCTGAGTTAACTAATTAATAAAAGAAATATTTTAAACTTTTTTGCCTGAAAAGGCTTATATCAGCTATGAAATCATATATTTTTCCGGGGCAGGGAGCCCAGTTTGCAGGAATGGGTAAGGATCTTTACAATCATTCTGACGCAGCCAGAGACCTATTTGAAAATGCTAATGAAATACTTGGATTCAGAATTACCGATATTATGTTTGACGGCACTGATGAAGAGCTTAAGCAAACCAATGTTACTCAGCCAGCCATATTTCTGCATTCTGTGATTCTTGCTAAAGAGCTTAAAGGAGAGTTTCAGCCTGATATGGTTGCAGGTCATTCTCTGGGTGAGTTTTCGGCACTGGTAAGTGCAAGGGCTATATCGTTTGAAGATGGATTACGTTTGGTAAGTGCCCGTGCCAATGCGATGCAAAAGGCTTGTGAGATAAGACCTTCTACAATGGCAGCAATCCTTGGGCTGGATGATTTCACAGTAGAAGATATTTGTTCCCGGATCAGTGATGTGGTGGTTCCTGCAAACTATAATTGTCCTGGTCAATTGGTTATTTCAGGAACAATTGAAGGTATTGATAAGGCTTGTGAATTATTAGTGCAGGCTGGGGCAAAAAGAGCCTTGAAATTAAATGTTGGAGGAGCTTTTCATTCCCCCTTAATGGAATTAGCCCGTGTTGAACTCCAATCAGCGATTGAAAGTACTGAAATTAATGAACCGATTTGCCCGATCTATCAGAACATTGACGCAAAACCATACACTGATGTAGCGAATATTAAACATAATCTGATTTCACAGTTAACCGGGGCTGTTCGCTGGACACAAACAATTGAAAAAATGCTGCAGGATGGAGCTACTTCTTTTACAGAAGTAGGACCAGGAAGTGTATTGCAAGGGCTTGTAAAGAAGGTTGATCGCAGTATTCCAACATTCAGTGCCGAATTGTAAAAATATTCGCCTGATTTTTCCAGCAGAGGCCTGATTTTTGTTGACTTAAATAATTAAGCATTTTAACTAATTCATCACCTTTGAGCGGGAATTTTAAAATTCGGCTTCTTCTCCTTTTGCTGGCAATAGGCTTTGCCTGCACTGCTTTAACCATAAATTATACTATTCAGGATGAAGAAGTTCTTACTCTGGAAGCAAAGAAGGTTGAGCGACGACTTCACAGGAAGGAGAAATTAGTTGATCAACTTTTAAATAATGTAGCCGTACGGGATTCTTTAAAAAATATCAATAACAATGGAGAATGGGCTCAATTTATCATTTCTGAGTTCAGTCAAAAAGAAGATATTTATATACAGACCTTTGAGAAGGGTAAACTTAGCTTTTGGAGTGGAATCCGTATTGTTTTAGAGACTGATAGTCTGCTTCGGGAGGGTAACACATTTATTCATTGGAAAAATGGATATTATGAAGCAGTCAAAAAGTCCTGGGCCGATTTCTCGGTTATCTGCTATATTCCGGTCATGTCTGATTATCCTTATCAGAATGAATACTTGAGGAATAATTTCTCACCCGACCTTCTGTTGGCAAACACATTGGACATTGCCAGTTTAAATGATCAGAATGTATTTAATATCCGAAATCAGAGCGGTAAGTATTTATTCTCCGTAAAACTCAGAACCCCGGTTTCGAATTCATTTTATAGTTATCTGGAGTTATGGATGTGGGCTTTCGCTATTGTATTTGCCTTGATATTTTTAACCAACCTATGCATTGCGATAGCTAATAAAGGCCATGTTGGCTATGCTGTTCTGTTATTGTTCAGCTCAGTTCTTGCTTTCAGACTTATTGACCTTGAAAACAGGTGGTTTAGCCGGTATTATGATATTGAAATTTTCAACCCGAAGTATTATGCCTCAAGTTATTTTTTCCCATCGATCGGAGAGTTCTTCTTAAATATTCTGGCTTTTACATGGGTATTTATATTTATTTACTCTTACCGAAATAGTATTTTGAGTTCTGCTCATCTGTTAAGTAAGCGGATGAGTTATGTTTTATTGCTTATTGCGGGTCTGTTTGTTTGTTGTAGCGCTTATGTTATAGATAACCTTTTTAACGGATTGGTAACTAATTCGAATATTAACTTTGATGTTAGTAATGTTTTGAATTCGACCTGGTTAAGCTGGTTTGGATTTCTGATTTTCTGTTTTGCTATTCTAAATCTTTACCTGATCATTTCTTTTTCATTGGCTTTAACAGCGAGATTAAATATTAATAAGCTGGAACTTATCCTGATTTTTTCGGGAACTTTAGTTTTTGCTTTTATATATCATTTAATTTTTGTCGAGTTTACTGTTTATTTTTTACTATTTGCGTTACTTCTCTTTTTAGCTGGAAGAGCTTATTTTAAATCAGAACAGCGAATTAATGCCGGGACGCTGGTTATTTGTATTCTAATCTGTGCACTCATTGGTTCGTTGAAGCTATCTAAATTCCAGTTAGTTAAAGAGCGTGAAAGCCGAAAAATACTTGCAGGTAAGCTGGAGTCCTCAGTCGATCCCAATGCCATTCTTTTGTTTTATAATCTGGAGCAGGAAATCATTAACGATAAATTCATAGCCGATTATTTTAAAGATCCCTTATCAAGTCATAGTGCATTAAGTACCAGGCTGATGAAATTATACATGGCCGGTTATTTATCCAGGTATGATTTTGAAAGTTTTGAATATAATGAGAAGGATGAATTTTTTAAAGGTGACAGGGGTATTCCGCTATCTAATTTTAAAAATCTGGTTTTACAGGGCACGGCGAAGGTTACGGGATATTTCTACCAGAGAAACAATACATTTGGTTTCAAGCAGTATTTTGCAATATTGCCAATTATTGAGGAAAATAATAAAATTGGAACGCTGGTATTACAACTCAACTCTAAGCGTCTTAATGAAGTTGGTGTATTCCCTGAGCTGCTTATTGACGGGAAGATCAAGGATGATCTTCAGCTTAATGATTATTCGTTTGCTTATTATAGTGACGGGAGGCTGTTAAACCAGCATGGGAATTATGTTTATAATCTTGTAAATAATGAATTTAAAGGTAAAAACAGAGAATTCGTTTATGTAAATAGTTCTGAGAATGGCAGGCAATACAATCATTTAATCTTTCAGCCCAATCCACGAAAGCTGGTGATCGTCAGCCGGGAAATAAACAGTCTATTTACACAGCTTGCTTCTGTTTCGTTCATTTTTCTGGTTTTGTTACTATTTTCAGGTATTATATATGTTCTGCAATTGATGTGGGACAGTTTGCAAAATTATAATATCAGCTTCCGTAATTTTAGATGGAGGCTTTTGATTTCATCCAACAGGATGCTTTATAAAACAAGGATACAATTATCCATGGTTTCTGCAGTAGTGGTGACATTGTTGATAACAGGAATAATTACCTTTTACAATATTAGTCAGCAGTACCGTGATCAGCAGGAATATACAGTGTTAGATAAGGTTGCCAAGATTTCATCCGGTATTAATAAGCAGATATTGGGTATGGGAATGCCAACTCCTGATGAGCAGGCAGAAATTGCATTCAATAGCTTAGCAGATTTGAATGGGGTAGATCTGAATTTGTTCGACCTGAACGGTAAACTCCTTCATTCTACACAGCCTAAAATTTATGAAAATGGCTTAATTGCTCCTATGATGAATGCTTTGGCCTACCTTTATCTTAACAGATTACAAAAATCTGAATTTATAAACATTGAGAGAATTGGCAATTTATCATTTATTTCAGCCTATGTACCACTCAGGAATAGCAAAAGTGAGGTAATTGCTTATCTGGGCCTACCATATTTTTCTAATGAAAAAGATTATCAGGACCGTATAGGTATCTTTTTGAACGCGTTGATTAATGTGTATTCACTGGTATTTGTGGCTATAGGCTTTTTTGCTGTTTTTGTAGCCAGCCGTATTACAAGCCCGCTAACATTGATTCAAAAACTTCTTCGTGATACAAAAATTGGATCGAAAAATGAGCATATTAATTGGAAACGGAATGATGAAATAGGTAATCTTATCAGTGAATATAATACGATGATATCTGCCCTGGAGGATAGTGCCCAGAAGCTAGCTCGTTCTGAACGAGAGACAGCCTGGCGTGAAATGGCTAAACAGGTTGCCCATGAGATTAAGAATCCGCTTACTCCTCTTAAACTGGGAGTTCAGCTACTGGAGAAGTCATGGAAAGAAAAGGATCCTAAATTTGAGATAAAATTTGAGCGATTCACTAAATCATTTATTGAGCAGATTGATAGTCTGTCTCATATTGCTTCAGAATTCTCCAATTTTGCAAAAATGCCTGAGACCCGACTGGAGCAGGTAAATCTGAAGGAAATAATCGAACAATCCATTATTCTTTTTAGGCAATCTGAACAAACTACTATTCATTTTGACAACACCACGGGCAGTGATACTTTTGTTAAAGCAGATAAGGACCAATTATTAAGATGCTTTAATAATTTAATCAAGAATGCCATTGAGGCCCGGTGCGAAAAAAGGCACTGCACCATTCATATTATGCTTTACCGTAAGTCTGACTATATATGTGTCCAGTTAAAAGATAATGGAAGTGGGATGCCCCCTGAGCTGGAAAAGAAAATCTTTACACCAAATTTTACTACAAAGAGCTCAGGTACCGGACTTGGGCTGGCATTTGTAAAGCAGGCTATACAAAACATAGACGGGAACATTACATTTGAAACTATTCAGGATGTTGGTACCACCTTTCATATAGAAATACCATTGCTTTAAGGCCGGATTCAGCACACTATTAGCTTTTTAAACGGATGGATTTGGTTTATCTAAGACTTACAGAGCCTTTGCCCATGGTATATCCGTCAGCATAAAGAATCACAGTATAAATCCCTTTCTGATAGGCGCGGCCATCGGACCAGTCTATGGAGTAGTTCCTTCCGTCATTTGCGAATTCTACTGCAGTTTTATAGGAATATTGTAATTCTTCATCGTCAGAAACAAATATTCCTCCATTATTGGAGATGACCAGATTGCCACTGGGATCGATTACTCTCAGGAAGATATTATGAAGTCCTTTTTCAGCTAAGGGGTTATTTACAAGTGAAAAGGTTACCCTCAACTTATCAGCTGTACTTGCACGGGTAACCAGACTCTCTTTGCCATTATTTCGAATATTATATGCAGATACAGAGATATTTCCCGATTTTATTGCAGCAGCAGCCTGAACTTTGGTATTTAACTCCTCATTTTGTTTTTCAAGTTCAAGAGCTTTGGTACTTACTGAGTCTACAGTTGATAACAACTCATTCCGCTCAGTTGTAAGTTCCTGGTTTTGTTTTTTTAGATTATCTATCTCTGAAGAGTATTTGGTGACAAAATATCTAAGTTGTTTTATCTCTTCCTGAGCCTTTGCAAGTTCACCCTGTGTGAGCTGTCCTTGTTTAAGAGCATTTCTTAACTCATCAATTTTTTCTCTTGCAATTTCCTGTTCTTTCTGCATTTCCGCTGAAAGCTTCAGATTATTACTTGTTGCATTATCCAGTTCAGCTTCGATTTTGTCAATTTCAGTTTGCATTCTGGTCTTTTCGTCACTTACTGTGATGATACGGTCGTTAGCTTTCTTGTCTTTGAAAAATAAATAGGTATTGGTTCCAAGCAAGGCAAGAATTACAGCGACCAAAAAATAAATCTTATTGGAGTCCTTTCTTATTGGCTGCTCTTGTTCCGGGTTTTCCATGTTCAATTAATTAATTAACGAAAATTTGATGTCAATATAAAATCATTTTTATGAAGCCTTATTCGGAGCAAATATATTGTTTAACAATTGGGATTTAATAAATTTCCACAAGTGTATCTAATAATTTAAGCCCCTTAAGACGGCTAAGCGAATGAAATTACACATTTTTTGGTGTTGTTTATCTACATTGTTGCCCAAAAAACGATAATGCAATTAATTAGATTGGTTATCTTTACCCGCTAAATGTCCCTCTCTTACATGATTAAAAATATAATTTTCATCATCGCATTCCTTTTAGCTGCTCCGGTTTATTTAAGATCTCAAAGTATTTCTCACCCGAAACGTGAATTCAGGGGGGTTTGGGTAGCTACAGTTGCCAATATAGACTGGCCTTCTAAGCCGGGATTAAGTTCTGATATTCAAAAGGCAGAGTTGATTCGCATCTTTGATGATCATCAGAAAAGTGGAATAAATGCTATTATGCTCCAGGTAAGGCCTGCTACCGATGCCTTATATGGTAAGGGGCGTGAATTATGGAGCCGCTTTTTAACTGGTACCCAGGGCAGGGCACCGGTTCCAAATTATGATCCCCTTGAATTTGCGATTGAGGAGGCACATAAGCGGGGTATGGAACTTCATGCCTGGTTCAATCCTTATCGTGCAACCAATAATCTTATTGATGCACATACTGCAGCTAACCATATTACAAAGCAAAAGCCACAATGGTTTTTTACCTATGGAGGGAAAAAGCTTTTTAACCCTGGCTTGCCTGAAGTACGGCAGTATATAGTGGGTGTGATTATGGATGTCGTTAGAAACTATGATATTGATGGAGTACATTTCGACGATTATTTTTACCCTTATCCGGAGGCTCAGCCGCTCAGAGACAGTGAAACTTATTATAAGTATGGAGGCGGCTTCAAAAATATTGATGACTGGCGGAGAAATAATGTTGATACCCTGATACATACCTTATCTGACAGTATTCGCAGTGCTAAAAAGCATATTAAGTTTGGAGTTAGTCCCTTCGGAATATGGAGAAATAAATCTCAGGATCCTGAAGGCTCAGAAAGTAATGGTTTCGATGGTTATAGTAAGCTCTATGCCAATGCCAGGAAATGGGTTAAATCTGGGTGGCTTGATTATATAAATCCGCAAATTTATTTCCCTTTTGGTTATCAGGTGGCTCCTTATGATAAATTACTTGATTGGTGGGGCAATAATGCCTTTGGAAAGCACTTATATGTGGGGCAGGGTGTTTACAGGGCTTTGGAAAACCGTCCCGGATGGAGTGACAGGTCGCAGATACCTAAACAAATCAGGTATTTGAGAAACAATAAGAACGCTCAGGGAAGTGTCTTTTTTAGTTCTAAATCTGTGACTAATAATATGGCGGGGGTTAAAGATTCTCTTCGTAAAGATTTTTATCGTTATCCTGCCCTGCAGCCTGCAATGCCCTGGCTAGATGATGTTAAACCTAACGCTCCAACAATACTTACCGCCAAACCTGTTGCAAAAGGTGTTGAATTGAGCTGGCATGCACCCCTTGAGGCAATTGATGGAGATAAGGCCTTTGGATATGTAATTTACAGGGTTAACCAGGGTGAAAGGATGGATACCGAACAGGCCCACCATATTCTTAAGATTTCATTTAAAGCCTCAGAAACAACCTTTACAGACACTTTAGTTCATGCAAACCGAAGTTATACTTATGTTGTTACTGCGATAGACAGGCTTAAGAATGAAAGTCAGGCATCCAATGCTGCGACAGCTAGTCCGAGGTTCTGATTTATTTCTAATAAAAAAAGTGCCGTTCATTAATTTGAACGGCACTTTTTGGTAATCATTATTATTTCTCGGGAAGCAACACCATCCTGATAAAATTCTCAGGGTTTAAACGGTATTGTACCGTAGCTTTCAAAGATTCTGGATTAAGTTCTTTCAGCGATTCAAGATAACTCAATATTTGTTTAGGATCATCCTGATTCTGAAGCTGGCTGGTCAAATATCCTAACCAGAAGCCATTATCCTTAAGTTGTGTTTCTGTAGTGCGGGTTTCCTCAGCAATAAATTTTTCAATATCACTTGCAAGTGCTCCATTTGTTCTGATCTTATTAATCTCATCCAGAGTTGAGTTGATCAGTTTTTCTACATTTTCAGGGGCACAGCCAAATGAAATACTGAAACTATAGCGTCCTTTTGGAAACCTGGAGTAGGAAGCTCTTGCACCAACACCATATACACCGCCTTCATCTTCCCGCAGGCGTTCAATTAGTTTAATTGTGAGAACCTCGGCAAGTGCATTCAACTGATTATTATGTTTTTCACTCCAGGTATAATCACCGCTGTATACAAGGCGAACACTTGCTTTGGGCTCCTGACCTTTGTAGATCTTTTTGTCAATTTTACCTGCCGGAATTTGTATTCCCAGATCTTTGGCAGTTTCTTTACGATTAGTGGAAGGTAATGAACCAAGATACTTCTCAAGCATT
The DNA here is from genome assembly GCA_964529165.1 of uncultured Sphingobacterium sp. Taxonomy (GTDB): domain Bacteria; phylum Bacteroidota; class Bacteroidia; order Sphingobacteriales; family Sphingobacteriaceae; genus Daejeonella. The sequence goes on along the minus strand of CAZGWG010000011.1, from coordinate 8,168 downwards.
GGCTTGAGCTCTGCAGGGTTAAAGCTTCCTACAAAAACGAAGGTGAAATCACTCGCATCGGCAAACCGATCTTTATAAATTTCGAAAGCTCGGTCGAGGCTTACCTGATTTATTTTCTCAACAGAAGGCCCGGTTCTGCGTACATTATAATTCCCAAGAATAGCTGCTACCGAATCGGCAAATACACTTGTTGGATCATTACCCCTATTAGCGAGCCCGCCTTTTTGCTGCGCAATCAAACCTTTAAATGTTTCGGGATCCTTACGTGGTTGAGTGAAATAGAGATAAGTTAGTTGCAAAGCCGTTTCAAAATCTTTTGGACTTGATGAACCCGATATTCCTTCATATCTCTCCATAATATATGGTGATACTGTAACACGCTTTCCGCTCAATAATTTAGGAAGCTGAACGGAATTAAATTCACCCAATCCTCCATTTCTGATGATTGCAGTTGCATAAAGAGCAGACTGGAAATCTGCATCGCTATATAAAGATGAACCGCCTGCACTGAATGCAGAAAAATTGATCTCATCATTTTTGAAATCAGTTGGTTTCAGGATCACTTTTACTCCATTACTTAATTTGAATTCAGTAACTCCAATCTCAGGAATTTTGGATTCAGAAATAACTTTAGATCCATTTAATTGCTCAGAAAGCAAAGGTTTATCAGATACTTGATCTACATAAGCACTGATATCGCTTTGCTTGATACCCTTTATCCAGGTTTCAACTTTTGCTTCATCAGGAAGATTATCTTTATCTTTTTCAGGGCCCATGATAATTACATCACGGTTTACATCGGTTATATATTTTTTAGCTAAACCGTTTACTTCATTCAAACTAATGTCTCCGGTCATGGCATTGGCCATTTTGTATTCGTATTCTATACCCGGACTTGCCTCTTGTTCCAGAAAATGGCGAAGATATTCATTGACAAGGCTTTCTGAAGGTGTTTTATCCTTTTCTTTAAAGGCTGATTCCATATTGGTGAGATAGGATTGCTTTGCTCGGTCTAATTCGGTCTGAGTGAATCCAAATCGTTGAACGCGTTCAGTCTCAGTCAGGATGGCTTTAAATCCTCTTTCCATTTCTCCTGGTTTTGCAACAACGAATACATTATACATATCCAGCCCTGCTAAAAACCCACTGATATTTGCACCTGCCTGTAAGAATGGAGGATCAGCTTGTTTACTCAGATCGGCAAAACGGGCTCCGATCATTGAATTAAAAAGGGATCTTAAAATGCTGTTTCTGTAATCTTCTGTGGTAATTAGCTTCGATTCGGGATGCTTGATCATGATCTGTGCGACACTGACAGGGAATTCTTGATCTGTTACGGCAATGAATTGATTTTTATTCAATAAGGAAATCGAATATTTGGTCCGTTCGCGAGGTTTAGCAGGTTTTTTAAGATCAGAGAACTTTTCCTTAATGGTTTGTTCCATTGCATTTACATCAATGTCTCCTACAACAATTAATGCCTGAAGATCCGGACGGTACCAGTCCTTGTAAAATTCTTTGATAGTTTCGGCTGTAAAATTCTTCAATACGTCTTCTGTACCAATAGGAAGGCGGTCTGAATAGCGTGAGTTATTGAAAAGCATTGGAAGATATTTATCCTGCATTCGTTGTTGAGCTCCTTTTCCCAGGCGTTTTTCTTCCAAAACAACACCCCGTTCTTTATCTATTTCTTCGGGATCTAAACTGGCTTCCTGTGCCCAATCACGCATAATTTGAATACCATTTTTGAGTACTTCAGGATCATCAGAGGGAATTGGAAGTTGATATACAGTTTCATCAAAGCTGGTATAAGCATTCAAATCTGCACCAAAACGAACTCCTGCTTTTTGAAGATAATTAACCAGATCATTTTTAGGAAAGTTTTTGGTGCCGTTAAAGCCCATGTGCTCCATAAAATGTGCCAGTCCCCGCTGATTATCATTCTCCAGAATTGAGCCTACTTTGTTTGCCAGGTAAAGCTGAACACGATTTTTGGGTTCAGCGTTTTTACGGATGTAATAAGTAAAGCCATTTGAAAGTTTGCCAATCCTGATTGCCGGATCTAAAGGAATAGTTCCTGAAGCTGATTGTTTTGTGGTAGATGAAGTAGTCTTACTTTTTATTGCTGTTTGAGCATTTAATACTCCTGCAGCAGCAAACATTACCGCTACCGAGAGGGCAAATACTTGTTTATTTAGAAATTTCATTTTTATAATGGTTTATAATTGGACTGCAAATTAACGAAAACTAAACCTTGATAATAATTTTTTTGTTGTACATCCACCACAGGATTCCTAGCCAGATGAGAATGAAGGTAACTGCACCGGCAAGGGATGCATTGATTGGTGAGAAATAAGGAGTGAAGAAGGTTTCATACATCCATTCACGTGAATTTACTGTAGTTCCATCGGGCATATTAACCTTGATCATAGTCAGAATTCTAGGAATAAGTCCGGAAAGAAAAAACACAGTTATTGCATTTACTCCGTAAACAACAAATGGTTTGGTCCCTTTGTGATATCCCTGAACATCAATCAACCAATAACATAAAGCCAGTCCAATTGTTGCCAGTCCACCGGCATAAAGGACGAAAGAACTTGTCCAGAGTGCTTTATTTATAGGGAAACAGAGATCCCATATTAGTCCTAAAATAACGGCTAAGACTCCAATTGAGAACATCCAGGAAATTTTTACGCTTTCTTCTCTGTCTTTACGCTTGAGCCAGGTACCTACCAGTACTCCAAAAAGTCCTGTTCCTATTGCCGGTAGAGTACTTAGAATTCCTTCAGGATCCCAGGTTTTTGCTGAACGCCATAAATGCGCTTCTGTAAGCAGGGTTCTGTCAAGCCAGGCACCCAGATTGGTCTCTTTTTCAAGATTAGCATACCCTACGCCCGGAACAGGAATCAAAGTCATAATTGCCCAGTAAGCGATTAAGATACCTATTAATAATCTAAGCTGGGTTTTGGGATTGGTTTTTATGAAAATAACAGCTGTAATAAAGAATACAACAGCTATACGTTGTAAGACTCCAGGTATCCTGACTGTTTTGAATGCTTCAATTGGTTCTGTAAGTACCTTTGGAAATAAGGTTAGAAATAATCCGAGTCCAAACAATATCAAAGCCCTTTTTAGAGCTGTAATGATGAGTTTGGAATGGCTCATATATCCTTTTTTGCTGCCAAGGGCATAACTGATTGAAACGCCTACAATAAATAAAAAAAAGGGGAAGATAAGGTCAGTTGGAGTGCAGCCATGCCATTCCGCATGTCTTAAAGGAGCATATACATGAGTCCAGCTTCCCGGGTTATTGACAAGAATCATTGCTGCGACAGTCAGGCCTCTGAAAACATCAAGGGATAATAATCTGACCGGAGATTGTTGAAGAATAGAAGGTTGCGACATTGTCTTTATGATAAATGATTACTAAATCTGCATTTTTTTATTTTAATAAAAAAGGGTTTACACGATTTAATAGACCAGCGCCTTTGAGCTATGATTCTTGGGTGTGGCTAAACAAACAGGTTCTTAAAGATTTTTCGCCAGAACTTTCAAAGCGGTATCATCTCTGTTTTCTATACAAAGCTGTTTGAGTTGCTCTTTCAGATTCTGAGTAATTGTGCTATAATCTTTCAAGCCATAAAGATTTTTCATTTCATAAGGATCTTTCTGCAGATCATAGAGTTCCCAGAAATTTTTATGTTCATAAAAGCGGATCAGTTTGTACCGACTGGTTCGAATCCCGAAATGCTTTAAAACACTATGTTCGCCTGGGAATTCATAAAAGTGATAATAAGCTGAATTTCTTATACTTGAATTGGGATTTTTGAATAATGGGAGCATAGATTTTCCCTGTATTTCTTTTGGAATAGCTAATCCTGCGGCCTCTAAAAATGTGAGGGCAAAATCAACATTGGAGACGATCTGATTTGAAACGGTACCTGGTTTTATTACACCAGGGTAACGAATAATTAAAGGAGTGCTCATCGACTCTTCGTACATAAAACGTTTGTCGAACCAGCCATGCTCACCCATATAGAATCCCTGATCGGAGGTATAAACCACAATGGTATTTTTTGTCAGATCGTTCTTATCCAGATAGTGAAGGATTTTACCGATATTTCGGTCAAGCGAGAGTGTAGTGCTGTAATAATCACGCATATACCGCTGATATTTCCACTCCGTTAACTCCTTTCCGCTAAGTTTCTTTTTCTGTAAATTCTCGTCTATTTTATCATAATAAGTATTCCATTTTAATCGCTGATCAGGACTCATTCGGTTAATAAAGGAAGATGCGAGGGCATCCGGTTCGCTTCTCATTTTGAGATCATAGCCCAGTTTCATGGTCTTTTCAATCGACATATCCTGCATTCCGGCGGCAATCCGGTTTGAATACTGATCATAAAAATTCTTCGGGAGAGGAAAATTTACTTTGTCAAATTTACCCAGATCCTGAATGTCGGGCATCCATGTGCGATGAGGGGCTTTTTCACCAACTACCACGAAAAAAGGTTTTGAAGGATCGCGCTTATCAAGAAAGTCTATAGTCAGGTCTGTTATTAAATCTGTAGCATATCCTTCCTTTCGGGTGGTATCGCCCTGCATATTAATCAGATCAGGATTATAGTACAGTCCTTGTCCGGGCAGAATATTCCAGTAAGTAAATCCCTGAGGGTAAGAAACCAGATGCCATTTTCCGATCCATGCTGTTTGAAATCCGGATTGTTTTAGGCGTGCAGGGAATACATCCTGAGAAGCATTGAATGTATCGCGGTTATCCCGCATTCCATTCATGTGACTGTACTTGCCAGTGAGCAAAACGGCCCTGCTTGGCCCGCAGATTGAATTGACAACAAATGCTTTCTTAAAAAGCGCTCCCTCCTTTGCTAAACGATCTATATTGGGAGTTGCTCCATACTTCGATCCATATGCTCCAATAGTGGAAATAGCATGATCATCTGTCAGAATGATAATTATATTGGGCTTTGAAGATTGCTGGGCAAAAGCAGTCAAAGCGACTAGCATGCTTAAAAGAACAACTGAGATCGTTTTCCTCATGATATCTGATCAGAATGGACTAGAATTTCCATCTCACAAAGGCTTCCATTGCTTCGTATTCTGCCAATCCCAGTTTATCGTATGCTTTAGCAGTTTCACGAGTACGGTCTTCGGCACGAACCCAGAACTCTCTTGCATCATCACCCGGAAATACAGGTCTGTCTTTTTGGGACTGATGTTTGAAAATAGCAAAGCGCTTGCGTTCAACTTCCTGTGGCGAAAGTGGAACAGCCATTTGAATCTCATGAGTTTCAAACTCATGCCATGCACCTCTGTAAAGCCATAACCAGCAATCTTTTATCCATTCGCGGTCTTTTAAACGATCAAGTGCCTGTATAATAACGTCAAAACACACTTTGTGGGTACCGTGCGGATCTGCAAAATCCCCAGCAGCAAAGATCTGATGAGGCTGGATCTTTTCGAGCAGATCCATAGTTATTTTTATATCATCTTCAGAAACCGGACTTTTTTGAGTTTTACCTCTGTCATAAAAAGGCAGTGACATAAAGTGAATTTGATCATCGTTAAGGCCAGCGAAACGTGCACCGCTAATTGCCTCTCCTTTGCGAATTAGTCCTTTTAATGTCTGAATTTCTGGTGTGTCAGCCTGATTAGGTTGCTTTGATTCAAGAAAATTCCGCATGGATAGGTAAAGATCATCCAGTTTTTGAGTATCTAAATTAATGGATTTACTGAAATCGCGAGCAAATTCAACAAAACGGAGCGCATCATCATCCCATACTGCAGTATTACCTGAAGTCTGGTAAGCAACATTTACATCATGACCCTGATCTACCAGACGGATAAATGTTCCACCCATAGAGATAACATCGTCATCTGGATGTGGAGAGAATATAATGACTCGTTTTTTATCAGGCACTGCCCGTTCAGGCCTTTGTGAATCGTCAGCATTGCCTTTACCACCAGGCCAGCCGGTGATGGTGTGCTGGAGTTTATTGAAAATATGAATGTTGATATTATAAACAGGCCCCTTTTCTGTTGCTAGCTGAGCCATGCCATGATTGTTATAATCCTCTTCGGTTAGTTTCAGGATAGGTTTACCAAGGGTGTTGGCCAGCCAAATGACAGCCTTTATAATCATTGGGTCATCCCAGATACAGTCCTTAACGAGCCAAGGAGTATTGAAACGGGTCAAATCTGATGCGGCATCCTGATCAAGTATAAATTCTACATTATCAGATAATTGAAGGTAGGTGGCAGGGACTTCCGAAGATATCTCACCTTCGACAGCTTTTTTAATAATAGATGCTTTTTTAAGACTCCATGCCATCAGAATAATTTCTCTGGCTTTGAAGATTGTACCGATACCCATGGTTATAGCTTTGGTAGGTACATTTTCTTTTCCTCCAAAATCACGTGAAGCATCCCGGCGGGTGAGATCATCAAGAGTTACAAGCCTTGTTCCTGAATTCGGTGCAGAACCTGGTTCGTTAAACCCAATATGACCGGTACGACCAATTCCAAGAATTTGAAGATCAAGCCCACCAAGTGAGGTAATCTTCTTTTCATATTCAAGGCAGAAGCCCTGGATTGTTTCGATAGCTAAAGTGCCATCAGGGATATGAACATTAGCCATATCAATATCGATATGATTAAACAGATTTTCATTCATGAAAGTCACATAACTCTGTGGAGATGTTGGTTTCATTGGATAATATTCGTCCAGGTTAAAGGTTATCACATTTTTAAAACTGAGTCCTTCTTCTTTGTGAATGCGTACCAGTTCTCGGTAGACCCCTACAGGGGTGGCACCGGTAGCAAGTCCAAGAATTGCGTTTTCCCCATTCTTTTGTTTTTTGATGATCAGATCAGATATCCGCCTTGCAACATTTTTAGCGGCGGTTTCTTCATTCGGATAAACTGTAATAGGAAGCTTTTCGAAGCGTGTTTCTTCAAGTAAATTTAATCTTGCCATAAGTGGGTCAGACTTGTTTAGGTGAGAAGCAAATATAATTACAAAAGTTAAGCATATAGAATCAAGTAATGATTTTCTTTAATGTATGCGTCTTTTTGCGTATTTAAAAACAGCCATATTTTTAACACGAAAAAGTGATTTTCGTTTATTAATATTTGTTTTTTAATAGATTAATTAGGTTTAATAGTGTATTAAGTACACCTTATATGTTAAGGGTTTTTGCAGGATTGTTTATTATATTATTGCAAATAACTGCAAATACGTGTAGGTTTGTGCAGATAAATATAGAAGTACTGCGATAATCAGAAGTTCTTATGATAAGTATAATTAAACACAAAACCTTTTCTATTTGATAAAAATCGATGTAATCTGGCATCTCCTTGACAAGCAATAATTTCAAATTAATCACAATAACTCACAAAATCCCATTTAATATGAGAAAAATTTACTCTTCCGGATGGCCAAAACACAGTTTGGTATTCGGGGTTATCCTTTTATTAAGCATATTGTGCAATCAGCTTAGCGCTCAAACAACTCGATATGTAATTAACGGAAAGGTGACAGACTCAAAAACGAAAGAGACTCTTCCGGGAGTGGCGGTTCGGGTAGTATCTACTGCATTTGCAATGTCAACAAATATTGATGGAGCTTATTCTCTTGTAACCAATTTGGCTCCTGGACAATACACGGTTACATTTTCATACATAGGTTACAAAACATTAAGTAAAACCATTCAGGTATCAGATGCAGGAACTATTAATTTAGATGCAGAGATCCTGCAAGATGCTGTAGGTTTGGATGAGGTGATTATAACTGGTACGTCTGAAGGTACAACCCGCAGGCAGTTGGGAAGTTATGTAGGTTCAGTGAGCGGAGATGAATTGAACAAAAATGCTGCAGGTAATGTTTTAAGCGGACTTCAAGGTAAGGTTGCAGGTGCGCAAATTTCGCAAAATCAAGGAGATCCTGCGGGTGGTATGTCGGTACGTTTACGTGGTATCAGTTCCGTTAATTCTTCTTCTGACCCATTATATATTATTGATGGAGTTATTGCCAATAATTCAACTACTAATGTTACTGATAATCAGCAAAACAGGCTTGTTGATATTAATCCTGCTGATATTGACCGAATTGAGATCTTAAATGGTGCAGCAGCAGCAGCTATTTATGGTTC
>CAZGWG010000010.1:0-43038 GCA_964529165.1 uncultured Sphingobacterium sp. | reverse complement strand
TTTGACAAATTCCCTTTTAACCCCCTGCTCTTTTATGCTGAGTTCAGGATGGTCAAACAAATGATTTTCAGCATAAATGCTTACTCTGGGCGACATCATCACGTTGTCTCCAATTTCAATAAATCCTGAACATCCAATATAGGAATAGGGCCCGATACTGGAGTTATTGCCAATTTTAAGACCTTCTCCAATTGCGGATCCATAAATATTGGTTGGCCTGATAATCGCATGTTTACCAATAGTTACCCGATCTCCGGCCACTATCCCACGATAGGTCATGCAATTTATCTCCGCATAATCTTCAACTATAAAATCTCTTCCAACACTCAAATGCCTGGCATAGCGTATGGAGGCTCCCTTACCAACCAATACCCATCCACTTGAACGTTTGAAAAACAGGCGTTGAATCATCCCTCTGAAATAAAAGAAAGAAAGGCGGTAGAGTGTTGTCAGGATATCATAGTTCTTCCATTCAGCGGGGAATCGGTCTACAATAAACTTGTATCTGTGGAAGAATCCTGTTTCTGAACTCATAAGGTTTAAGCAAAACTATAATTAATTTTTGAATTGCCGGAACCTGGAATCTCAAAAATAAGTTGTATAAACTTAGGTACTAGTGTTATGTTAAAAATGAAATGACGTTGTTGGCATTGAGCAATCAGTTATGGGCAATCAGCTTGAACTCTGAAAAAATATCACTAATGTGAGCATTGCTCAAATTCGATGGCTCTTTGATCATAGCCAATAGCAAGAATAATGATCAATTACGCTTAATATAACACTAGTTCTATCTTATATTCAGAAACCTTGCTTTAATAGGAACTTGGAGTATTAAGATTTGAGAAGCTTAATTCGTGCTCAATCATGTTCTCAATGATCGAGTTAAGGCCGAGTTTAGCCTTCCACTGCAATTCCGTGTTTGCTTTTCCAGGGTCAGCCCTGCCAATTTTCAAATCGGTTGGCCTTCTAAGCACTTCGTCAATAACAACATGTTCTTCCCAATTTAAATCGAGGGCTTTGAAGGTGAAATCAATAAATTCTTTGAGAGTATGGCTCTTGCCGGTAGCAATGATATAATCTTTAGGTTGTTCTTGCTGCATCATCAACCACATTGCCTCAACATAGTCTGGCGCCCAGCCCCAATCACGTTCGATGTTGATATTGCCCAGACTAAGTTTATACGATTTGTTTCTATGAATCTTACAGGCAGCAGAAATGATCTTTTTAGTTACAAAGTGTTCTGGTCGTAATGGAGATTCATGATTAAAAAGTATCCCGGTGCAGGCAAAAAGATTATAAGCTTCCCGGTAATTATCGATTTGCCAGAATGCCGTTGCTTTGGCGATTGCATAAGGACTCCTAGGATGAAAAATGGTATTTTCATTTGCAGGAATATTACTGTCACCAAAACATTCACTGGAGCCGGCGTTATATAGCTTGATCGGCTGATTGCTAAACTTTATTGCTTCGAGAAGATTCAGGTTTCCGGTGCTGATGCTTTCATGAGTTTCATGAGGCTGATCAAATGATAAGCGAACAGAACTTTGACCCGCGAGGTTATAAACTTCATCGGGCTTTATTTTATTAATACATTCGAGGGTATTACCAAAATCAGTAATATTGATTGACAAGAGATTAATATCGTCTTTTATCCCAAGTTTTTTCAGATTGATAAAGGGAGATGTTTGAGCATCCCGGGACGCTCCGAAAACATAATAGCCCTTTTCCAATAAAAATTTAGCCAGGTATGAACCATCTTGCCCAGAGACCCCGCAAATTAAAGCTTTCTTCACTTATTTAGTTTAATAGCCTGTATTCAATCTGAATACGCAGTAAATTATAAATAGTTTACGAAAATGCTAATTTTTATTGATAGCTGCTTTAAAAGTTTTTATTAATTCTTCTGTATTCTTTTCCCAGGAGAAAAGTTTAAGTCGCTCAGTGCCCTTTCTGATGAGTTCAGATCTTAGCTCATTATGCTCAATCAGGGCTTTTATTTTATTACTGATGTCTTCAACATTAAATGGATCAAAGCATAGAACTGCATCTCCTCCAACTTCAGGCAGGCAGGTATTATCAGACACAATTACAGGAAGACGGTGGTGAAAGGCTTCAAGTACCGGTACGCCAAATCCCTCATTGATGGACGGGAAAGCATAAATTTCGGCGTACTTATAAAAATATGCCAGATCCTGATCACTCGAGTATCCGGGAGTCAGTACAAAGTCGCGGAGTTCAAGTTTTTCGATAGTCTCGTAAATCCCGGTACTATCATCCATATCGCTTTTAGGGCTTGGCTGCCCAACAAGTATCAATGAATAATCCAGATGTCCTGAGAGCCTTAACAAATGGAATGCTTCAATCAAGCGGACCAGATTTTTTCTTTTTTCGAGGGTGCCTATATGTAAAATAAATTTTGAAGTTGGGATATTAAAAGTTGGAACATATCCCGGTTCGGGCTCAGCCACAGCCATTTTCTTAGGGGCAAGATGAATTGCTTTTATTTTTTGACGATCAATACCTGTAAAATGAGCGATTCTGTTTCTGGTGTATTCTGTAATTGTAATAATAAAAGGTGCTTTTTTTGCAGCTTTTACCCCTAAAACTTTGAATAATTTAAGCCACTGCGAATTATAATGACTGGAATATTCAAAAAAGAAAGCATCATAAAATACAGGTATGGCTTTGAAACCAGGTGTAAAATAGGGGACAAAATAGTCAGTACAAAAGAGGATATCACAATTATTGAGCTTTGCTTTAATTGGAAGAATTAATTGTTTCCAAATAATAAACCGGATATGTTCAATTAATTTAAGCAGTTTATAACGCCCGGTATAAACAGGGAATGAGGTGTCGAAAAAAACGAACTCACAATCGTATTTATTACTTCTGAATTGATTATAAATCTCTTCCAGATAAGTTTTTGAACCCGTCTTTGCAATTCTTAGGTCACGAATATCAAGGCCTACTCTTATTTTTTTTGACATAGAGGGGGGTTAACATAAATGCTGCAAAAATAATTTATTTATCAGGATTTGAACGCTCATCAATTATTTTTCCCCGGATAAATTATTGTTTTCAGTGACGCGGTCTGCTATCATCTGCACAAAAAGTCCCGATAGAAACCAACTCATATAAGAAATGTAGACTGATGATTCAAGTTCTGAGGTTAATAGAGGGATAATAAAACCGATCTTCATTAATAGCAAACTTAAACAGACCTGTCTTTCTTTGCCTTGAAGATGCGGATACCATTTCCAGCAGGTTCTGATGAAATAGATATGCATCCAAAGGTATAGGAGTAAAGTAATTATTCCTGTTTGGACACCTATAATAATGTATTGATTTTCTCCACCGGTTGTATCGCCTAAACTACCAGCAACTCTACCTGATTCCCCCAATCCCAACCCAAAAGGATTGCTGGAAATCGCTTCAATACCTTCAATCCAGGCAAGCACATGTCCTATACTGGATGGATTTGTAAATGTGATTGTTTCATAAATGAATTCATACAGATCGGGGTTCATTACCAGCATGAAGAATATGAAATACACAACAACCGCAATAAAGCAGGCATAAATGATATTGAGTATCAGCTTCTTCTTTGTGATCAACGCATAAATAAAGATCATAATGAAGTAACTGGCGAGGGACGATCTGGATAATGCGAAAAAAATAGAAAATTGGGTAGCAATGATTGCAATGATACCCAGGGTATCGACTTTAATCTTGTTATCATCGGTTGTATAAAGCCCAGCCAGAATTGCTAGTGTTAAAAGGGTGGATGCCGCAAATTCAAGGGGATTTGCAAAAAAGCTGGCAAATCTTCTTAGTCCTGTTGAGGTTTCAAAGGTCCATGATAGACCATAATTGCCGGTAGCTTCCTGATTGAAATAATAAAAATTAAAATCGGCATATCCTGTCAGGGTTTGAAAATGCTGGTCACTGATAATTTCAAAAAACAATATCCCTGCTGCAGCTATAAATACCGCAAGGATGTAATGGAAATATTTGCTGATATAAATATGGCCAGGATTAAAAATACGGCCGGCACAATAGATCAACGTAAAAAAACTTGAACTTTTAAAAGCGATTATTTTATCACCTAAGCTATACTGACCAATTGGGAGAAGAACATACAGCAGTGTATAAAAGAAGTAGGCCAGGATTGCATAATCTATTGTTTGAAACCTGATTCGTCGGTTCAGTTCCCATATTCCGATACCCAGAGTAATCAGGATCAGCAATTCCTTGAATGGCTGCATAAAAGGAACAATGTTTGCAAAGCCGGATTGGAGAGCTACTGAAAGGCTGGTAGTATAAATAGGGAGGCTAAAGATCAGAAATGTCAGAACACCCTGTTTATTCCTTGAGATCAGGTTTTTAAGTGCAATAAAAAAGGCAGAAAAATAAATGAGTGGGAATATGAACATCCTTACCTTAAGTTATTGTGAATATGGTGAGATCTGAATGAAAATTTTGTAAAAATATATGAATTATTGGTATAGGACTAAATATATGATAGTTTTATTTGGAGGCTATATTAGAAAGAGTTTCTGAATCCTGGTTTTATTAATTGGGCATCTGCTTCTCAAATAAAATATTCATCTATTTTTGTTTACAGAATGATTTATAAGAACATAATTATTGCAGCACTTGCAAGAGATTGCGAAAATTCTTTGAGAGCTAATATCCCTTTAATTGAGGGATTAAGAGCTCAATTTTTATGGTCTCAGGTTGTTGTAGTTGAAAATGACAGTTTAGATGGGACTAAGGATGTATTAAATGATTGGAAAATAAATTATAATAATGTTCATATAATTTCTAATGATTACGGAACTAAAACGATTCCGGATAAAAGTGATTTAATTGCTAACCCAATGACCAGTTATCAGCGAATTGATAAAATGGTCTGTTACAGAAATCTTTATTTGGATTATATTAAAGCAGTTAAACACCCAATTGATTTAGTAATTGTAATTGATATTGATGTAATAGAAATTTCCTTGGATGGTTTGATTGATGCAGTAAATTCTTTTGATAACAAAACTGGCGCTATTTTTTCAAATGGCATGAGTGTAATGAAAACTCCCTTTGGTTTATCAGAAATTTACTATGACACATTCGCTGTATGGGAGTATCCACTATTGAATGAATTCAGTTATTCAACGGAGTCTTTAGCCAGAACATTTAAATCAATTAATAAAAATGTTAAAAAATCACCCCTTTATAGCGTTATTTCTGCTTTTGGCGGTGTTGGGATTTACAATTATCATGCAATTAAGAACCTGCGTTATAAAATGGTATTGAATCCTTTAAACGAACAGGAAGCCATTTGTGAACATATTCCCTTTAATCAGGAAATTATTAAACAGGGATACAATAATTATATAGCCAGAGATTTTCAAGTTGTTTATGAAAGTCATAATTGGACTTTGATACTGAAGCTATTGCTACCCGCAAAAATCTTTGATTTTTTATATCCTGTTATCCTAAAAATCAAGAAATGATTTTTAGATGAGGTAGGATTGTTGTGCTCTAAAGAATAAACAGAGTTTTAAGGTATGTGATTTTAAGAAGCTAAAACTCTGGTGGTACGGCTAAGTGCAAATTCTTTCACCTTCTTAATTATTCCCTCAGCATCAAAACCACATTCCTTCCATAATTCGGGTTGTTCTCCATGCTCAATGACCTGATCAGGGATTCCTAGTCGTACTACAGTGGAATTGTAATTATTGTCTGCCATAAATTCGAGTATTGCACTACCTACACCTCCCTGCAGACAGCCGTCTTCAATAGTAATGATATATTTGAATTTTTTAAATACCTGATGGAGTAATTCCTGATCAAGAGGTTTGGCAAAACGAAGATCATAATGCGCCGGATGAATTCCTTCTGAGTTCAGCTCCTTACAAGCTTTTACTGCTTCATTGCCAATATGCCCGATACTTAAAATTGCCACATCCTCTCCTTCACAGATTGTTCTTGCTTTACCAACTTCAATTGCTTTCATGGGGCGTCGCCATTCAGGCATAACACCGTTTCCTCGTGGGTAACGGATGCTGAAAGGACCCATATTGTCCTGTTGCGCAGTAAACATCAGGTTTCTTAATTCTTCTTCATTCATTGGAGCTGAAACAATCATGTTCGGTATGCAGCGCATATAGGCAAGATCGTAGGCTCCATGATGAGTAGGTCCATCTGAACCTGCAAATCCGGCACGGTCAAGGCAGAAAACCACATTAAGCTTTTGCAATGCTACGTCATGTATAACCTGGTCGTAAGCTCTTTGCATGAAGGTTGAATAGATATTACAAAATGGTACCATTCCCCTGGTGGCCAGCCCGGCAGAGAAGGTTACGGCATGTTGTTCAGCTATTCCTACATCAAAAGCGCGATCAGGCATAGCTTTCATCATGATATTCATTGATGAACCTGAAGGCATGGCGGGGGTTATTCCCATTATCTTTGAATTCGTCTCAGCCAGCTCAACCAGCGTATGACCAAATACATCCTGATATTTTGGAGCTGTTGGTTTTTCGCTTACTGTTTTCCGGATTTCACCTGTAATTTTATCGAATAATCCAGGTGAATGCCATTTGGTCTGATCTTTTTCTGCAAGAGCATATCCTTTACCTTTAACAGTTACGCAATGCAATAGCTTTGGGCCTGAAATATGCTTAAGGTCGTTAAGTACCTTGGTAAGGTGCTTAACATCGTGTCCGTCAATTGGACCGAAGTATCTGAATTTTAGTGCTTCAAAGAAATTACTTTTCTTTAATAAGCCGCCTTTTATTGTTTTTTCTATCTTTTTAACAACCTCATGAGCATTAGGACCAAGTTCTGATATTTTTGACAGCACATTTGAAATGTCGTCGCGGAAGCGGTTGTATGATTTTGAAGTAGTAATATCTGTCAGGTATTCTTTTAATGCACCTACATTTGGATCTATAGACATGCAGTTATCATTCAGGATTACAAGAATATTTGAATTTTCAATCCCACCATGGTTTAAGGCCTCAAAAGCCAGTCCGCCGGTCATGGCTCCATCTCCAATAACTGCTACATGCTGCCTGTCAGTTTCTCCTTTATAGTTTGAAGCAACTGCCATACCCAGGGCAGCAGAAATAGAGGTTGATGAGTGCCCTACTCCAAAGGTATCGTACTCACTTTCAGATCTTTTTGGAAAACCACTCAGACCCTTATAAATTCGGTTCGTATGGAACTCTGCTCTTCGGCCTGTTAATATTTTATGGCCATAAGCCTGATGTCCAACATCCCAAACAAGCTGGTCATAGGGTGTATTAAGCACATAATGCAGGGCTACCGTTAACTCAACAACGCCTAAACTGGAGCCGAAATGCCCGCCATTGACAGAGACGGTATCAACAATAAACTGTCTTAGCTCCGAACAAATACGTTCAAGATCCTCTTCTTTAAATTTTTTTAAATCAGAAGGATAATTGATCTGTTCAAGAAATTCACCCGCCTTAACTTCCATTTAGGATTTTATAATTATAGTTCGTACAAAAATAATGTATTTGTTAAACATTTTTATTTTTTTGTATAGACGTATAAATATATGACTCTCATTACATTTGATTAGAACTATGGACGTAAAAGATGCCTTCGAAATCAGACTGCCTCAATTTGAAGGGCCTTTTGATCTGCTTTTGTTCTTTATTGAGCGCGATGAACTGGATATACAGGATGTTCCGATAGCAAAAATTACCGATGATTTTCTTGATTACCTGCATCACATGAATTCATTGAATATTGAGTTAGCCAGTGAATTTATTTTTGTAGCCGCCACTTTGATGCGTATAAAAGCAAAAATGCTTTTACCCAGGCCTGATCTGGATGATGAGGGAAATGAAATAGATCTGAAACGGGATCTGATTCAGAAACTCATTGAATACAAGAAGTTTAAACAACTTGCTGAACAGTTTAAACAATTTGAAAATGACCGTTTTATGCGGGAAAGACGTGGTAATATCGTTTCTGATCTTCAGCAAATTTCTGTTATAGCTGAACCGGGAGAGGAGTTAGAGTCATTCGATCTTTATAAACTCATGATGACTTACAATAAAGTGCTTCAGCGAAGTTTACAGCGCGATAATAAACAGGAGCACATTGTTGAACAATACCCCTATAATATTGAGTCGCAAAAAAGAGTAATTGACAGGCTTCTTTCAATAAATAAGCGACTTGACTTCAGAGATATTGTAACGAATTCTGAGAATAAAGTTCATTTTGTTTACAATTTTATGGCTTTACTTGAAATGCTGCAACAGGACCTAATCTCTATACAAACAGGAATCGGATTTAATAATTTCTGGATTGAAGCTAAAATCGGTTCAATCAATTCTTAATTTGTATTTTTGCGTTACAATTCATTTATATAACATATCAAACAAACACCAGAATACGTCCATGAAGAGAGATAAACTTATTTTCAGCCTGATTGATGAGGAACAAGAGCGTCAGGAAACCGGTCTTGAGTTAATAGCATCAGAGAATTTTGTAAGCAAGCAGGTTATGGAAGCTGCAGGCTCAGTACTTACCAATAAATACGCTGAGGGTTTACCAGGCAAAAGGTATTATGGTGGATGTGAAGTCGTTGATGAAGTTGAAAATATAGCAATTGAACGCGCTAAGGAATTATTTAATGCAAGCTGGGTAAATGTTCAGCCGCATTCTGGTGCACAGGCAAACGCTGCGGTTTTACTTGGGCTTCTTAACGCTGGTGATAAAATTTTAGGATTTGATCTTTCTCATGGTGGTCACCTTACTCATGGTTCCCCTGTAAATTTTTCGGGTAAATTATATAAACCACATTTTTATGGTGTTGACCGTGAATCAGGTCTCATAGATCATAAAAAATTGGAAGAAGTGGCTTTAAAAGAAAAGCCAAAAGTAATTATTTGCGGTGCTTCTGCTTACTCCCGTGATTGGGATTATAAGTTTATCAGATCAGTTGCCGATCAGGTAGGGGCATTGGTAATGGCTGATATTTCTCATCCATCCGGACTTATTGCACGTGGATTATTGAACGATCCGCTTCCGCATTGTCATGTTGTAACCACAACTACTCATAAAACTCTCAGAGGTCCAAGAGGTGGTATGATCATGATGGGACAGGATTTTGAAAACCCGATGGGGCTGAAAACCCCGAAAGGAGAACTAAGAATGATGTCTTCTGTATTGGATATGGCTGTTTTCCCGGGTACTCAGGGCGGGCCTTTGGAGCATATCATCGCTGCAAAAGCAATTGCTTTCGGAGAAGCCTTAAGTGAGGGTTACATGAAATATATCATTCAAGTGAAGAAAAACGCCGAAGCAATGGCTGCTGCCCTTGTAAGTCGCGGTTATCAGCTTATTTCCGGTGGTACTGATAACCACATGATGCTGATAGACCTTCGCAATAAAAATATAACCGGCCGGGATGCTGAAAATGCTCTTGGTGAAGCCGCAATTACTGTCAATAAAAATATGGTTCCTTTTGATGATAAATCCCCATTTGTAACTTCGGGCATCCGCGTAGGAACTGCAGCGGTTAGTACCAGAGGATTGAAGGAAAAGCACATGGAGAAAATTGTTGAACTTATCGATGAGGTGGTATCAAATCCGGATAGTGCAAGCAATGCAAAAAAGGTTCGTAAGAAGGTTAATGAGATGATGGGTAAGCATCCTTTATATAAGTAATTATATTAATTCAGAAAGAATTATTATGTCTGAAAGTGGTGTGGGGAATGGGGCGGAAGATCCCAGATTAAATGCACTTCTTGAATATCAGGTTCTGGGTTCATTGCCTGAAAGTGAATTTGACTCCATAACGCGCTTAGCTTCATATTTAAGTACTAAGCCAATTTCTACCATCAGTTTTCTTGATGGGGAACATCAGTTCATAAAATCTCATGTGGGCTTCAGCACTGAGAAAACTTTCGTTGAAGACTCTATTTGTCAGTTTGCAATTTCAAGCTCAGAGATTCTCGAGATCAGGGATACTCTTGAAGACTCCAGGACCTCCAACTTGTCTTGTGTTACTGCTGGCCCTAAGATCAGGTTCTATTCAGGTATTCCAATAGTCAATCCGGAAGGATATGTGTTGGGTTCACTATGTGTAATGGATATTGTGCCCGGCGCACTTGATGAGCAACAAAGGGAGGCACTAAAGATCCTGGCTGATCAGGTCATGACTCACCTGGAAGTAAAACGTCAGAGCAGAACTTTAAATGACCTGATCTCTAAGTATGAGGAGATCAGCATCATGTTCAATAGTTCGGCCGAACTTCATTGCATTTTAGATCGTAATGGGGTCATTGAACGCATGAATAATGTTGTTGAACGATTGCTTGGTTATACTGTAAATCAAGTTATTGGACGGTCAATCTGGGAGTTCTTTTATGAAGATGATATCGTGGCGATGATTCCGCAAATTGAGAAGGGATTGGCTAGCGGGCAAAAAAGTTTTGAACTTGAGGGCAGAATCAAATTAAAAGATGGGTCAAGCAAATGGATGGGTTGGTCTATTGCCGTCAGAAACGGGAAATGGTTTGCCAATGGTCGTGATATCAGTGATAAGAAGAAAATGGTTGAGGAACTCCAGCAATTATCTCTTGTTGCGAACAAGGTAAACAATGGAGTGATTATCACTGATAGTGATAGCAATGTGATTTGGATAAATGAGGCTTCAGAAGTAATTACCGGTTATAATCTTGCTGATTTTATGGGTCGTAGACTTGGCGACGTTTTAAAAGGTAAGGAAACGGACACCGAGGTAATCCTGAATGCCCGTGAACTCACAAAAAATAAACAACCTTTTTCGGTTGATCTGCTAGCCTACCGAAAGGATGGTACACCAATTTGGTTGTCAATACTGAACTCTGTTATTCTTGATAGAAATGGTAACATCGATAAGGAAGTTGAGGTTATTATTGATATCACTGAGCGGAAGAAATCTGAGCAGGAACTTCAAATTTTATCGATGGTAGCCAGTAAATCGGCTAGTGGTATAGCAATCAGAGATGCAAAAGGAAGAGTTACCTGGGTTAATGCTGCGCTGGAAAATATGCTTGGGTATAAGTTCCGGGAGATGGAAGGAAAGCGTTTAGCTGATATCGTTATTGGAAAGGATACATCACCACAGGCACTTGAAATTGCTGAAAAGGCAATAAAAGCTAAAAAACCTTATAATATCGATCTGCTCATTTATAAAAAAGATAATTCCACAATATGGGTTAATGCAGCAACTACGCCCATACTTAATGAGAAGGGTGAAATTGAACGACAGGTAGAGATTGTTACTGATATTACTGAACGTAAATTTGCTGAAGATCAACTCACCCTTCTTTCGCTTGTTGCCAGCAAAACAATTAATGGTGTTGCCATCAGTGGTAGTGATGGTAAAATTAAATGGATAAACCAGTCGCTCCAGGATCTGACAGGCTATTCTCTGGAGGAGTTTCAGAATACACGTCCTGGAGACCTCCTTGCAGGAGAAGGTACTGATATGGAATTGTTGAAGAAGGCAAGACAACTGGCAGCAGATTGTATTCCTTCTAACATCGAGTTGCTTAGTTATAAAAAGGATGGTAGTAAAATATGGTTATCTATTTCAAATACTCCTACATTTAATAAGGATGGAAGTCTAGATCAGCAGGTTGAGATTATTAATGATATTTCAGAAAGGAAGCTGGCTGAACAGGAATTGATTAAAACCAGAGAAGAAGCCTTGCAACTAAGTAAGGCTAAGGAGACCTTCCTTTCTGTGATGAGCCATGAAATCAGAACTCCGTTAAATGCAGTAATTGGGATGTCCTATATCCTGATGGATGATAATCCGACTGAATCGCAAAAAGAAAATCTGAAGATACTCGGATTCTCTGCTCAGAATCTGCTTAATCTGATTAACGACGTTTTGGATTTTACAAAAATCCAGACCGGCAATATGGTGCTTGAGAGTGTTGATGTAAATTTGAAGGATCTGGTCGCCCAAACCCTGAATTCTCTGCAATTCAAGACAGCAGAAAAGCACGTGGCATTGAAATCAGAAATTGACCACCGGATTCCTGCCAATGTAATAGGAGATAATACACGCCTGTACCAGATTTTGATTAACCTGTTGGGTAATGCCGTTAAATTTACAGAAAGGGGAGAGGTTAAGCTAAAACTTGATCTGGTTGATCAAAATAAAAAATTTGTAAAAGTCCGGTTTGAAATATCTGATACCGGTATTGGAATACCCGCAGATAAAGTGGATGATATATTCAATTCTTATACTCAGGCCAGCACCGATACAACCAGAAAATACGGAGGTACCGGACTTGGTTTAGCAATAACCAAGAGCCTTATAGAGCTTCACGATTCCGAAATTAATGTAAAAAGTGAAGTTGGTAAAGGGTCAGCATTCAGTTTTACAATTCAGTTTGACCGTTCCAATACATCGGTGGTCAGTATGAGCAGCAAAACTCAGATTGAGCCATTAACAGGACTTGTTTTGGTAGTTGATGATAATGAAATAAATCGTTTATTGGTAGGTAAAGTAATTTCAAAGTGGGGTGTAGTTGTTGACTTTGCAGAAAATGGAAAGATTGCACTGGAAAAAGTGCAAGAAAAAAAATATGATTTAATTCTGATGGATCTTCACATGCCTGTGATGGATGGGATGGAGTCTTCAAGAGCAATCAGGAGGCTTGGCGGTCATTTTGCTGAAGTGCCGATAATAGCATTAACGGCCTCTCTTTTCTCGAATGAACTTGAGACTATTACAGAATGTGGAATGGATGGATTTGTAATTAAGCCATTTGTGCCAAACGATCTGTATAATAAAATCAGACCTTATCTTAGCCTCAGGTCTTCGGTATAATAAGAAAAAGCTGATGCCTTTGGCAATCAGCTTTTTCAATCTAAATTAACGCTCTCGAATACTTCTACGGGCTTAGGGTTTTTAGGTTTCAGTAATTTTCAATTTTTATTTTTGACAATCTAAATTGATTGTTATTCCGGAGCTGGTTTGATTAGGTACGATTATGTTCCTGTATTAGCATAAGCCATATAAGTACCAAAAATACAAGAGAGGATATTGACACTTAATGGATAAAGTAATAGTCGAATTTGCCTGCTCAGATGGATTTAAGGACTCTGATATGGCTATTCTGCATAAGCCATAGTGCAAATGCTGATTTTAAGCCCTTCAATTTTTAGAAGTTCAATACTGCAAGCTTCCATGGTCGCTCCGGTAGTCATTACATCATCCACAAGAACAATATGCTTTTTGATTAGTTCAGAGCTGTTTTTGACGACAAAGGCATCCTTCAGATTTTCGTATCTGGCAAATCTCGATTTCTTTGTTTGAGACTCTGTATTGTCCATCCTTACTAAGTTATGTGTACTTAGAGGCAAATTTAATACCGATGCCAAACCTTTAGATATCTGCTCACTTTGATTATAACCTCTTTTTTTCAATCTCTTTGGGTGTAAAGGGATTGGAATGATCAGATCCGGATTAGTCCAGTTCCCTGATCGCATTAGTTGCCATGCATAGAGCTCACCCATTCTGATTCCTACCTCCGGCCTTTTGTTGTACTTCAGTTGATGCATCAGATTTTGTACCCTGTTTCCTTTCTGAAAATAAACAAAGGCTATGGCCTGTTCAAAGAGGAATCTTCCCCAGAGTTGCCTTGCCATCTTGTTTTGAGGATCATTGTGAAAGTTAGTGCGTGGAAGATGATACAAACAATTTGTACAGATTATTTTTTCATTTCTGAATAAGTTTTGTCCGCATGATGCACAAAGCTCAGGAAAGAATAAACAAAATAAGTCGTTAAAATAGGCCAGAATCTTTTCCATGATATTAAGGTACGAGTCATATCTTCCGGAAGAGAGGTGGTGTATGCAATGGTTTAGGAAACGGTATGAATGGATAAATTAAGACGAAATTGCTTCGGTATGAATTTTACTGATCCTGATATGAGATCCTTTGTTTCAAGAAACAAAGTAAGTTGGGAAATCATGGGTTGATACCCAAAGAAAACTTACTAACTCTATTCAAGTTTGTTTATCCTAATGAATATTTTTAGACAATTTTAGATTTATCCCAGATCATTGACCAGTCGATTATCAGCTTTTTACCGCAAGTTGCCCGCAGGCGGCGTCAATATCTTTTCCCCTGCTTCTTCTGATATTAGTATTGACCCCATTTTTGCGAAGATGCGTTGCAAAAGCTTCAATCCTGTCTTCACCGGCATTCTCAAAATCTGCAAAAGAAATCGGGTTGTATTCAATAATATTTACTTTACAAGGGATGTGCTTGCAGAATTTTACCAGTTCTTCCGCATCCGAAATATGGTCATTGAAATCGTTGAAAACTATATACTCGTAGGTTACAGGATTTTTTGTTTTTGAGAAATAGTATTTCAGTGCTTCTGCCAATGCCTTTAGAGAATTTTGTTCATTAATTGGCATAATGGTATTCCGTTTTTCATCATTGGCGGCATGAAGTGAAAGTGCGAGATTAAAACGAACGGCATCATCTCCCAGTTTTTTGATCATTTTGGCAATTCCCGCAGTGGAAACGGTGATTCGCTTGGCAGCCATATTTAGTCCGTCGGGGGCTGTAATGCGCTCAATCGATTTCATAACATTGGCATAATTCAACAGCGGTTCTCCCATACCCATGTAAACAATATTGGTTAGGGGTATATCGTAATTTTCTTTCGCCTGTTTGTCAATTAACACTACCTGATCGTAAATCTCATCAGCATTCAGGTTTCGTTTTCTTTCCATATAGCCTGTTGCACAAAATTTGCAAGTCAGGCTGCATCCCACCTGTGAGCTTACACAGGCAGTCATACGATCGGTGGCAGGAATCAGGACTCCCTCAATAATATTCCCATCAAAGAGTCTGAATGTACTTTTTATAGTCTTATCATTACTGAATTGCGACTGATTGACATGAACATTGTTGATTGTAAACAATTCTTTCAGCTTCTCTCTGAGAGGCTTTGAAAGATTGCTCATTTCATCAAAATCAATACAGGATTTTACCCAAAGCCATTCATAAACCTGCTTTGCACGAAATGCCGGTTCTCCCATTGCGAGGAATTCCTGCTTTAGTTGCTCCGGGGAGAGGTTACGAATATCTTTTTTTTGTGTTTGGGGCATGGTTTGCAAAAATACGAAAATTTAGTTTGTCAGCCAGCTCTAGTCAGGCTTGTTATGTTTTAACGAATTAAAGACTTATGCAAAGAGTAATGCCTGTTCGATTGCAACTGAAAATATTCCTGGTTTATTAAAGAACAATTTCTGTTTAAACTGATTTAAATACCTTATGAATAATACAAAATTGGAAATTCAGGTAAAAGTTCAGCATCTTATTGTTCAACAACTGTTACCTCAGAGAGAGCGTTGAACAAATACACTGCACCGGTTTTAATTTCCACACAGCGGTAACGTTTTCTAACGAGCGTTTCTTTTCTGAATACACGTCCGTCTGGTAGTGAGAATAAAGCTTTCAGGGGAAGTTTTTCGACCGAGATAATATGGTCTGGCTTGCTATCGTATTGCTTCAGTATACGATAAAGTTTAAGATCAACACAACTGGAAGCAGCCGGATTTTCAAGATAGTTTTGTATGGCATGATTAATATCCGGTGGGAATATGGATTGCTCAAAGAAGGGTTTCATCATCCGCTTGAAATTATTCTTCCACTCTTGTCCATGAGGCTTTGCCTTGCGTTTATACTCATTCCATGTCAATAAATGTGCGAATTCATGCACTGTTGTGATCAGGAAGGCATAAGGATTAAGGTTATAATTGACTGAAATCCGGTGTCCTGCATCTTTAAACGGGTGGCGATAGTCGCCATGTTTGGTACTCCTGTTTCTGGAGATTTTAAATTCACATTCAAAATAATCTATCCAGCGCGCAATAACAGGTGCAGCGCCAGGCGGCAGGTAATTATTCAGAACAGTAATCTTATCCAATTTTATTTCAGAAGCTGGTATACAATCAGACTCGCAAGATAAGCCAAAGTGGTCATGTACACAATTTGAATTAAAGGCCATCTCCAGCCCTTGGTTTCTCGATAAACAACTGCGATGGTACTAATACATTGCATCGAAAAGGCGTAGAACATCATCAGCGAAAAAGCTACGGCGGTAGTAAATACCGGTAATCCAGTTTCAGAATTCCGTGCAGATGCCATTTTTGCACGTACAGATTCCAGATGAGAGTCATCACCTTCCACACTATAAATGGTTGCCATGGTACCTACAAATACTTCCCGCGCAGCAAAAGAGGTAATTAAAGCAATACCAATCTTCCAGTCGAAGCCAAGCGGTTTGATTACCGGCTCAATGGATTTGCCTAAAATTCCTGCATAGGAGTTTTCAAGTTTTTCAGAAGCAATAAGACGATCAATTTCTTCCGGGGAATGCTGTTTTCTTATTGATACTTCATTGTACTTGCTTTCAATTTTGTCAAAGCGATCTGAAGGGCCATAAGATGAGAGTACCCATAAAATAATTGAAACTGCAATAATTACCTTTCCGGCTTCAATTACAAATGCCTTAACACTACGGTACATAGTTAAAAGCACATTGTTCCAGCGTGGCATTCGGTATACCGGCAGCTCCATGATGAAGTATCCACGTTCGCGGGCCTTGATCATGTACTTCATTACCCATGCTACTAAAATAGCGCTCACAATACTTAAGAGATATAATGACATCAATGCAAGCCCCTGCATATTTATAAAGCCCCATACTTTTTCATCAGGTACCACCAGCGAGATTAATAAAGTATAAACAGGAAGCCGAGCAGAGCAGGCAATCAACGGAGTAACCATAATAGTAATCATCCGGTCTTTCCAGCTCTCAATATTACGAGCACTCATGATTGATGGGACAGCACAGGCAAATCCACCAATCAGTGGGACAATAGATTTACCACTGAGACCCACTTTGCGCATGATTTTATCCATCATGAATGTAACCCTCGACATATATCCGGTATCCTCCAGAACGGAGATACAGGCAAATAGGATTGCAATCTGCGGAATAAAAATAACCACTCCACTTAATCCGGCTAGTACCCCATCAACAAGAAGGTCTGTAAATACTCCCGGAGGGAGAATCTGCAGACTTATTTCGGTTAACCATAGAAACAAATCTTCAATCAGGGACATTGGATATTCAGACCAGGAAAATATAGCCTGAAATATCATAAAGAGGATAGTGAAGAAAATGACAAATCCGAATATCTGATGCGTAAGAATCTTATCTATCCGGTTACTCATCGTCTCCTTCTTGGGATCAGAATGTACTTTAACCGTGTCGAAAAGTACATCATTGATGAAATTATACCTGGCAATGGTCTCAGAAGCCTGCGCTTTTTGCGAATGGAAATTGAAATCTTTGTTCAGTTCTGCAACCCTTTTCTTTTCCTTTTCGGATAAAAAAGTCAGGTGTTCATACTGATGCGCAATCTGTAATGCTGTATAGGCTCTGTCAATATTTAACTCATTCTGAATGCTTTTAATCAGTTCAGGTGCAATACTTTCAACCTCAATGGAAGGTAGTTGAAGAGGACTGCGACTGTTGTTTAGTATAGCTTTTTTTAGTCGATCAATACCCTCCTGCTTCCGGGCAGAAATTGGGATGATCTGAACCCCAAGTTTTAATGCAAGTTCGTCGACTGAAATTTCAATTCCTGAGCGATCAGCCAGATCCATCATATTCAGGGCAATAATGACCGGAATATTCAGATCTGCGATCTGAGAAAACAGCAACAAATTTCTTTTCAGATTTGATGCATCTGCAACGAAAATGATGAGGTCTGGGTAATTGGAACCCGACCTATCGCTAAGTGCATCCAGTACAATACGTTCATCCCTGCTTTTAGGATAAAAACTGTAGGTGCCGGGAAGATCAATGATTTGTGCAGTACTCTGGTCTGGGAGTTTACAATATCCTATCTTTTTTTCAACAGTGACCCCAGGAAAATTACCAATTTTTTGATTTAAACCGGTTAGAATATTAAATAGTGTAGATTTTCCGGAGTTGGGGTTTCCAACTAATGCAATTTTTAAATCGCCCTTCACCTAAAGATTATTGCATGATGATGGTTGAAGCTTCCTTTTTTCTCAGGGTTAACTGATACCCGGAAACCGTGATAGCCATTGGGTCACCAAGAGGAGCTAAGCGCTCAACAACGATAGATTCACCCGGCAAACAACCCATTTCCATTAATTTAACAGACATTTCAAGATCAGTAAATTCTTTGATGATCCCTGTTTGTCCCGGTATTAATTGTGAAAGCTTCATATCCTTGTTTAAATCTGAATCAAAAATAATGCTTATTTGAATTAATTCCAAATAAGAAAATTCATTTTGCAAAATAATTGGAAACTATGGTTGTAATGGCCTCACCGAATGAGCATAAGTACGGTTGAACTTAGGGCAATTACAGCCCTTTTTAAATATACTGCAGGAACTCATACTCATCACAGCCAGCAGAGCGACAATTCTAAAGCAGTTTTTCATTGAAGCGAACTCTATGTAAAAAAATATAACTGAAAATCCCCATTCCAACACCGGTCATATCTGCAAATAAGTCCCACCATTCAGCAGAACGGTAAGTGAAGACTTCAAGCTGCAGAATCTCAATGCCTGCTCCTAATGCCAGTGTAATCCCCAGAATTTTAAGTATCGTCATAGGACGATAAGAATAACTCGCCTGCTGTCTGATTTTTCCATAGAACAAAAACACTGTTAAAACAAAGAAAAAGCCAGTATGAGCTAGTTTATCGAATCCCTCAAACAAGGTAAAACCAGACTTATTAGTATCAAGCGGAGGCATCTCACAAAGGATAACCACAAAGATTGCCCAGAGAATTGAAAGATACTGATATCGTAAGGATTTTAGCATTAAACGCCAATCTGAGTTTTGTAAGACCCTGCAGACAATAATTCCTCGATCTGAGATGCATCTGCAATTTCTATCTTAACCATCCAGCCATCTCCATAGGGATCACTATTAACTAACTCCGGTTTTGCATCCAGTTTTTTATTGATCTCAAGAACTTTACCTGTTAATGGCATGAACAGATCTGAAACTGTTTTTACAGCCTCAACTGTTCCAAATACATCTTCACGAGTTACTTCTTTTCCTAAGGTATTGATATCAACATATACAATATCACCCAGTTCGTGCTGTGCAAATTCAGTGATACCAATAAATGCATGGTTACCTTCAACGCGAACCCATTCGTGATCTTTAGTGTATTTTAATTCTGCCGGAAAATTCATTTTGCTATAGTTTTAGTTTTCCCAAAAATACTCTAAGAATTGCATACTTGCAATTCTTAAATTAATCTATGCCGCTTATTGGATGCCGATGTTGCTTGTTCAAAAATAATGAGCACCATAGATCAGAGATGGACAGAAAGGAATGTGTGAGGCTTACAAACCTGTAAATAAAAAAGAAGTGCACCTGATTGGAACATACTGGTAAAACTTATTAAAGGTTAAACCTCAGATTAACTCCAAAATTGCTGAAGGAAGTATTAAATGTCTGAGAGGTATAGGGCTTTGTAATATTGCCATCATAAAATAACCTCATGGTAAAGCGCTGGTTAAGCACATAATCAACAGATGGTCTGGCTGTAATATTCTTTGCTCCTGATGAAACTTCTGCATCTTCAACATCAGCACGGTAGATTATGAGTTTTCTGTCGGTTAAGGCGAAGTCCATTTTAAAATTCATGTCATTATCCAGTTTCAGGGATTTGAATAATCCGAACGGGAAACGAAATTTGGTAGTGCGGTAGCCCAGCCCAAATACTGCCCCATCTTCTTTCTGCTGAGCAAGCTGACTGTTAGAAAGGCTAAAACTCAGGGCTCTTGATTTGCGATACTCCAGATTTAGGGTCATATTATTCTTCAGCCTGACATCAACTCCAAAAAGCGGAAGGAACTGCTCAAACAAGGTAATCTGCGAAAACTGATAAAATGGAAGGAAGTTGCCGCTGGCATCTTTTACATTCACCGCACCATTAGACTCCTGATAGCGTATCAATGAATTAAATCCATTAACACTATAGGTAGAACGGTAAGCATGATTAATATCAACAGATGTAAATATTTCATTAAAGAAAGAATATTTCGTTAGCCCGTTATAACTAAGTCTCCAGTTAGGAATAGGCACTTTAGGGAAACGGTTCAGTGATATTTTACTTGCATCCTTACCGGTATATGCCGCCATGAATGAGGCAATCAGGACATCCTGAGAGCTTTTGCCATAACCATCAGCGAAGCCTGCGGTAGAACCTGCAGAATTGGGGTTTTGCGCACCTAATCTCTGGGAAATTATGGCCCTGTTTTCCTGGAATTGTTTGAACAAACGTGAAGAGTTGTTTAATTTATTCTCTTTACTGAAAGCCGTTTTCATTGAGAAAAAAGAGATGCTGAAATCTCCGGTTGTCACCGGACTTAAATTCTCGAAACTGTTGCTTGAGGGAAGGAATTTAAAATTCGTTGAATAATTAAAACTCTGGCTTTTAGTAGCAGTCAGTTCAATACGAAGGTCGCGGATCGGTTCAATTAGTCCTCTGAAACTCATATCTTCTTTAATCGTATTGATATATAACTGGTTTAACAATGAGTCGCGGGTGATCCAGCCATTATCAAGTGAACGTGTCCTGATATCGCTTTGCCCACCAAAAATGAAATCATAACCAGGAGCATTGGCACTGAGATCCTGCCCAATGAAACCTGTTTTAGGTAAATATCCAGGAAGGAAAGTGCCTTCAGTTTTAGTATAAGCACCACTAACATTTTTGAGACTGGTGATTAAGTTAATAAGGAAACCTGCTCCTTTACTTTTATCAGGCTGGTTCATGCTTCTGACAAACCCGAATTTATTGTATAAGGCAACCATACTCAGGGTAGGATTTAGCTGGATGGTTCGTGAGTTTTGAATTGTATTTCCTACATTGATTCTAGGGTCATTCATTGTTAGCAGCGGTTCTGTCTGCCAGTTAAAACCTGAACCATAACGGGCTGCAAGTGTAATCCAGTCCATACCCGGTATTTTATTGATAGGAACATTATACGTCAGGTTCATGGTATGGCCATAATCTGTTGTGCGTCCCATCTTCATTAGATTTTGCCAGAGAGTATCTCTTTTTAATCCATTGATTCGGCCTTCCGGTTCATCAATTATAGAATAATTAGTTGCATTGAAATCTAATTGCATAGATCGGCTCAGATTCCAGCTAATGCCATAGAGCCGCGACATCTGAAAATTCTTATTGAAATTCGTATTGATTGGAAGGAAGTTATTTGGGTCATTATCCCGCAGTGTATTTTCAGAATATAAACGATCAACGTCTATCCGGAAGTTCAGAATTGAAGGTAAAAGACTGAAATTAAAATCTCTGATTAATGAGAGGTTTTTAGATTTGATTAGTTTCTCAAAAGGTGTAATACTTTTGGCTTGTTTTGAATAGTTATACTGTAATCCGACACGATAGGTCTTTTGTATAGTGCTTTCATTAATGAAATCGCGGTGATTAAACTCATTATAGGCATAGCTTGCACTAAGATTTTCAACATCCCAAAGATGTGTTTTACTTTGAGGGTTGGTTTTAATCTTACGCACATCGGTAAAATTGATGCTCTTTCTGGCCGTATAATCTTCTGTTATGAATTTTAAAGAATCCCGGACTTCTTTCGAAGAATTTTTGAGGGTCGTTTTAAACTCAGTATCCTGAATTCTTGGGTCATATTGGGGCGATGCTACCTGTTTTGAAAAATTCACAAACATAGGGACTTTCAAGCCGGTTTTTTCCGGGAAAAATTTGCCTAACTCAACATTCCCGGAAACGTCAAACAGCATATCATCTTCTCTGTTTCGCTCACTTACTCTACGGTCAATAGAACCAAAACCGATAGTGCTCTTACTGCCTGAAATAGTAACATCTGCAAAATCGGCCAGTTTAGCATTCATCCTTGCGGTTGCTGCCCATCCTCCCCGTTCATCAAAATCGGTCAGGCGCATCTCATTAAACCAAATCTGAGCTGATTTATCAAGCCCATCGTCAAGACCAGGATTTGATAAGCTTCGTAATGGATTGCGAACACCAAGCATATAAACTCTGACCTTACTCAGATCGGGCTGCCCTTTGACGGTGATTATATTCTGGCCATCCTGATAAACGAATGGGCGATTAATCGGCCAGGGTTGGCCATTAAAAACAGCATTGTTACGAGCCGCTTTCGCCTCTAAAAACAACTTCAGCTCCAAATCTACTTTGTTCTGGTCAGGCCAGATCAGGCTTGGTGCACTGGTACCCGGACTGGTAACCTTTAAGGGAATTTCATAATCATAATAATTATCCTGGTTATCGGTACCAACGCGCAGGAAAGCCCTGAGATCATTATCCCGTAACTGATCTCCTTCAGCATGAATGAACATTTCCAGACGCTTATAAGAACGAAAATCATTCATGGTAGTTTTGAATGCCGCACGCCCGTAACCATCCCGAAGATTCCTGACACTTAAGGCCAATGATTGCTCATTCTGACGGGATTGGCCTCTGAAGTTCGTATAATCTATCTCCCTTGTAATTCCGGGAGGAAGTACATAAGGGATTGGGCTACGCTTGCCATTTTCCTCGATATTTACTGCACTTACATCAATTACTGAATTGTCGAGACCCGGATTGACTAATGATGGATCAGCAATAACCTTAGATGGATTATTCTCAGAATTATACCTTCTCCATTCTCCTCTGACTAATTGTAATTTAGCCAGACGCATGATAGTGGTATCTGCAAAATCAGTCATAAACATCCTGATAAAGCGAATTGATTTAAAATCCTCAATATTTCCTACTTTTTGCAAATATTCTGCAATTGGTATCTTAAACTGAATCCACCTTACAGGTTCCGAAGTTCCATTTGCCAGTCTTACTGTTGCATTAACGATATCTGAAACATAATTGTTTCCAACATTAAGTAAATCCTGCGGGCGAATTGAGACCTTGTACTGAAAATACTCATCTGCCTGTGTGGAATTATTGTCTCTGTTAATATCTTCTCCATCGGGGAAAGAAGTTGCAGCGGTGTTCTCAATTCCGGTTTGATCAAGTGATTGTTGGGCAGTTTTTGAGTTTCCTTCGGTGTTATTGTATTTTTCGTATCTCTTCAGAATGCCAGCATTGGCCTGATCCAGGTTTGAGCCACGGTAATATTGATAATCATCTGAAGCAGGATCGCTTTCAAGTGCTATTGCTGCCTGAGGGTTGATAGCGGGCCTTACCTGATCCAAAAAAGTGCTGAATTGCTGTCTTTCATCTTCGCTGTTCAGCCCATCAATACCAACATCCTGAAATTGTCTGGCTGTGGGATTATTATCAAAAGCCTGAATGACAGGTTGTAGTTTTGGTACCCGCCCCCACACCGTGCTTTCTGTTTTTGCAATATTTCCATCTATTGGCAAGCCATTTTCCATACTTTTCCTTCCATCTTTCAGGATATCTTCACTAATGTTACCCAGATTGAAATAGAGATCTCCCCCCGGACTAGTTTTATTGTAGATAAAAGGGTCGAGCATCCACATTTCTATGAACTCAATGTTTAATGCTTCAAAATCATTTGTTTCCAGTTTTCTGAATATCCCACCCCATCTGCTCCTTGGATTGGCGAGAGTTCCGGAAGGAGTAAGGCCTGAAGTTGTGAAGTTGTATGGCCCCCTGACATTGGGATAGAATGCAAGATCGAAGGTGGGCAGAATGATTGCCTGGCCTGTATTGGAATCTTTAAAAGGAAAAACCTCACGTTCAAAAACCTGACGAACATAATGGTTGGATAATTCATTTTTATCCCTTCTGATGTTATCAGGGGTAAGCGAATTTCCTGTCAGGAAAAATATCGGGTCAATATTATAAAAAGCAAGCCTGGCCCGGTTATAACCATAAGCAAGATCATTGCTGAGTCTTGATTCAGGGAAAAGTTGAGGAGTGGCTGATATCTGCCAGGATATTGCACTTTTAATATCTATCATAGACCGGCTGGCTTCAAAATCATCGAGGTAACTCGCTCCATTTCTGCTACCGGCAAAATTTAAGGCTCTTGGATGTCCCGGAATAAGACTCGCATACTCTCCATTAAATGTAATGCTCGAAGGCTCTTTGGTATTGATGAATGGAATTTTATCTACCATTCGTGTTAGCCACCTGGAGGGGGAATTATAAGTTGCATCTATTCCCCAAATTGTATTGGAAATGGCTTCTTCTCCAATATTCACTTTTTGAGTGAGTGGCTTCTCTGTCAGGTTCATGAAGGTACCACCCAGATTCAGTTTATCGTTTACACGATAATCAAAACGGGAACCGGTCAGGGAGCGCTGTTGTAATCCGAAAAGTTCATTATTCTCAAGTTTGATTCTTATTTGCTGCCCTGAACTTAACAAAGCAGAATTTAAGATTCTGACCATACCGATATTATAGTCAACTGTAAAGTCAACTCCTTCCTGTAAAGGCATCGATCCCGCAACTACCTGAACTGAGCCCTGAGGAATATTAATCGCGTTAAGCTGAAACTCTGAGCCCCCCTGCGATTGATAGGTACCTTTGATCTGGTATCTGTTCAATCTGGCAAATAGCTGCTGTGCAATTACCTTTGTGGAATCATAGAGTGGCTGATACACATATTTATCGATCAGATTACGCTCAGATACCGGATTAAAGCGTTTAGCCAGATCAGATCCGAAAGGTTCAACCAATGGGAAGGTAATCCTGCCATTCACAGGATCAATGGTAATCCCTTCCAGGAAATCGAAATAACCATCGGGCTTTCTGTCGTTCTGCTGATTCAGGTTATCCAGATTGGTTAACTGTATCCACAATTTATTGTTGGTGTTTTGCCCTTCAGTAATCTGCGGTTTTTCTATACCTGAATCTTCATCAAGTCTGAAAATATTTAATTTAAAGTCGTTTCGGCTAACCTGATAAGCACCAAGGGTATAAATATTCTTCATCATCAAGTCCCAGGTTGGCAGACTCGTTTTCAAAGTTTCATTCTTCAGTAACTTAACATACAGAACTTCAGGAGTGGAGTTATTTACAGGGTTGTCGGTTGAAAACTCACCCACCTGATATTCAACCCCGTTAACAGTGTAGCGGAACGCAACTGCCAGTACCTCATCGGCATTCAGAGCTGTATTCAGGGAAATATATCCTAGCCTGGGATTTAAGGTAAATTCTTTATCAGTAAGATTTCTGGCAAATGTGAGTTTAGCGAAGTTATCAGTACCACCCCCGGCTGCCTGGAAAAATGAAATTGCATCATTGGAATTAGTCTGCCTTACTCCGGGTGGAAGAATTTGCAATAAATTATTTGACTGCTGACCAAAGCCTGGCCCGGCAAAGCCAGATGGTAGGACGGAATAGCCCTGACCACCCTGAACCTGAAAAGTATTATAAACCTTATTCTCACCCAGATCCAGTAATCCCAGAACATCTCTTGAATTCACGGTACTATTAGCCCTGTTAGTTACCCAAACCTCAATTTTTGTAATATTAACATTGGAACTGTTGAGTGGAATATTCTCCAGAGCCTTATTGTAATTATCCCTGAAATACTGGGCCAGAAAATAGTGCTTATTCGTTTCATAATTATCTGCCGAAATACTAAATTCATTTTGTTGTGAGCCATTCGTGATAGTTATCTCCTTTTGCTGAGATTTTTGCTGAGAAAAAATACTGGTTACATTTAATTTCCCGAATTGCAATTGCGTCTTCAATCCAAACAGAGCCTGGCTACCGCTAATGAGCGAAGAACTTAGTGGCAGACTCACATTACCCGCCTCTATCTTTCTGATGATTTCATCATCTTTTCCAGTATAATCAAGCTTAACCTGGTTTTCGAAGTCAAATTGGGCTTCAGTATTATAATTAGTACTGATTCTCATCTTTTCACCAATCTGACCAACAACGTTCATCTGTATCCGCTGGTCGAAATCAAAATTACCCTGTCTGCGTTGCCTTTCATTGAACAAAGGATTCTCATTCCGGCTTAAACGCCCTGAAAAAGTAAGATCAGCGGATCCCTGAGGACGGATTTCGATTGTATTCCCGCCAAATAGTTTTTCAAAAGACTTACTATTCACCTTCACAGGAGGAATGAATCCTGGCTCCCGTGCTTCAGAAAGCGGAAGATCAGCCAGTTCACGCCAGTACTTACGTTTAATCAGCTCATTTTCATATCGCTGATATTCTTCTATACTAAGATACTGAGGGGCACGGTAAAGTCTTTCTCCTATCTTTTCCCTGATGATGTATCTTTTCGTTACCGGATCAAATTCGACGCTTCTCTGAATATTTGATGGGTTGGGAAGTATGACCCCCGTTTGAGGTTTGAATTGCAGCGTTTTAGAATCCTGAAAAGGATAGACAAGTTTAACAGTGTCTTTTGCTGCAGGGGCGTTTTGGGCAATTGCCCGCCCTGCAAACAGAAGAAGGAAGACACAAAAAAAACTCTTCAGGTAAAAAGTAGCAGCACTTCTCAATTTCAAATGATATTGATAGTAATTATAAGCTTTTAAGGGCAATTTTTATCAATGCTTCAACAGATAAATTTTCTGTTGAAGTCTTTATAGCACTCTCAAGCGATTTCTCAGCAATATTTTTATTAAATCCTAACATGACCAAGGCAGATAACGCTTCATCCTTTGCTGTATTATTAACTGGCATAGAAATAAGTGAGTCAGGACCTTCTTTCTTAAGTTTATCCTGAAGCTCAAGTATCATCCTTTGTGCAGATTTGGGACCGATACCTTTGATCCTTTGGATAAGGGGAACATCTCCTTTTACAATAGCAGTCTGGATCTCAGTTGGTGTAATTGAAGAAAGGATCATCCTGCCTGTATTGGGTCCGATTCCCGAAACAGAAATCAAATGTAAAAATAAGCGGCGCTCACCCTCTTCGAAGAAGCCATAAAGCGTATGACCATCCTCTTTTACATGAAGCCAGGTATAAAGCTTACAATTTTCCTTTTCTTCAAGTGCCGCATAAGTATTCAGCGAAATATTAATGTGATAACCTATGCCTCCGGCATCTATTACCACATAGGTAGGACACTTGAATACTAGTTTACCGTTTATATATGCGTACATTTTTTCAGCTTAATGATAATCTAATCTGTTAATTTTTTTCCTTTTTTAAAGTCCGTTTAAATATACCTTTTATACGACCATTATTGAGTGTTGAGCTTTCCTCTTCCTTAGTTTGAACATCCACTACAGCAATAGTAACCATATTCACAATCTCACGGACAGAGCTGCCCAATTGTAAAATATGCACAGGCTTGTTCAGTCCCAGCAAGATTGGACCCACTGCCTCTGCACCACCAATTTCCTGTAATAGTTTATAGGCAATATTACCCGATTCAAGATTGGGGAATATTAATACATTGGCTGGTGCACCAATCAGAGTGCTAAATGGATAATTATCTTTGAGTAATTCAGGATTCATGGCAAAATTTGCTTGCATATCACCGTCAACAGTAATTTCTTTATGTTTTTCATGCAATATCTTTACCGCCTGACGTACTTTTTCAGGGACTGTTCCATCATTCGATCCGAAATTTGAATAGGATAGCATTGCAACCCTGGGTTGAATGTTGAACTTCCTGACCGAATGATCAAGTAGGGTGGTAATGTCAACCAGTTCATCGACACTTGGATTTTCATTGACTGTGGTATCTCCAAAAAATACAGGTCCTTTTTTTGTCAGCATCATGTACATTCCTGCAACCCGGTTAATGCCTTCTTCAATTCCGATTACCTGAAGTGCAGGTTTTATTGTTGAAGGATAATCTTTGGTTAGCCCTGAAATCAAAGCATCGGCCTCTCCAAACTGAACCATGGCAGCCCCGTAATAATTCCTGTCTTTCATCAGCTTATTAGCCTCAAATAGCGTAATGCCACGGCGCTGACGTTTTTTATATAGGTAATCAGAGAATTTACTGATTTTTTCAAGTTCTTCGAGCGGATCTATAATACTTACCCCATCTAGTTCCAGTTCATTTTCTTGCATGATTCGGCTGATCAATCCTTTATTCCCAAGCAAAATCGGTATTGCAATGCCTTCATCGCGCACAATCTGAGCTGCTTTTAGAATTTTATAATTATCTGCTTCTGCGAAAACAACCCTTTTCGGTGCACTTTTAGCCTTATTTGTGATCGTTCGCATTAGTTTATCATCAAGACCCAGGCGGGTTTTCAACTCCTCATTATATGCATCCCAGTCCTTAATTTCCTTTCTGGCAACACCTGAATCTATTGCAGCTTTGGCAACTGCAGGAGATACTGAAGTAATCAGGCGGAGGTCAATAGGTTTCGGAATGATATAATCTTTCCCAAATTTTATATTTTTTAAGTTATAGGCCAGGTTGACGGATTCCGGAACTGTTTTCTTTGCCAGTTCAGCAATTGCAATAACTGCTGCCTTTTTCATTTCTTCATTTATTGAGGTAGCTCTAACATCGAGTGCTCCTCTGAAGATATACGGAAAACCGAGAACATTATTTACCTGATTGGGATAATCAGACCGGCCGGTAGCCATAATAATATCTTTACGGGTTTTAATGGCCAGTTCATAAGCAATCTCGGGATCGGGATTTGCCATCGCAAAAACAATTGGGTTTTTAGCCATAGTTTTCAGCATCTCAGCGGTCAATACATCAGGAGAGGAAAGTCCGATAAATACATCCGAATCTTTAACGGCCTCATCTAAGGTATCAATCTTACGGTTGGTAGCGAATTCAGCTTTGGTACCTTCAAGATTTGCCCGGTCGCTACGAATAACTCCTGAGCGATCAAGCATCACAATATTTTCTTTTCGGGCACCCAGACTTACATATAGCCGGGTACATGAAATAGCCGCAGCGCCTGCACCATTAACTACAATTTTTACCTTATCCAGCTTTTTCTTCTGCAATTCACAAGCGTTAATCAATGCCGCCGCGGATATAATAGCAGTTCCATGCTGATCATCATGCATAACCGGTATTGACATTACCTCCTTGAGGCGCCGTTCAATTTCAAAGCATTCGGGTGCCTTAATATCTTCAAGGTTAATGCCTCCAAATGTTGGTTCAAGTGCCTTAACAATTGTGACAAATTCATCAATGTTCTGGGTGTCTAGTTCTAGGTCAAAGACATCTATATCAGCAAATATTTTAAAAAGTAATCCTTTACCTTCCATTACCGGTTTCCCGGCTTCCGGACCGATATCACCCAGGCCAAGAACTGCTGAGCCATTACTGATTACAGCAACCAGATTTCCCTTGGCTGTATATTTATACACATCTTCTTTGTTTTCAGCAATCCGGAGGCATGGTTCAGCAACGCCGGGCGAATAGGCCAGCGAAAGATCACGCTGAGAGTTGGTTGGTTTTGTTGGTATAACTTGTATTTTCCCAGGACGACCTTGAGAATGGTAATCCAATGCGTCTTGTTTACGGTTAGTTTTGCTCATAAGTTTAGGAATTGGTCAGTTGGGCAAAATTACAATTCTTTTCGTTATGGCTGTAATAAACAAAAACAGACCTTTACGAAATGTCAGCCTAGTTTTTATTGATTTTAAGCTTCATTCCAGCACTTATTGAGGATTTTTTCAATCCGTTCAAGGCTTTTATCTGACTTACACTTGCACCTTTTCTCTCAGCGATCTCAGAAAGTGTATCGCCAGGCTTCACCGTGTAATATAAATATGGAGTCTCTTTTTTAACGGGTTCTGTCTTTTTAGAAGCAGGTTTTTTTACTGCAGCAATGAGAGGAGCAGGTTCAACCAATTCAGTCGATTCATTAAAAAGATCATATAGAGATGAATAGGTATTATTCTTTACTGAGGGAAGCACTAAGGGTACTGGGGCTGAAGCTGACCCATTGATGATTTCTTTTTTAAAAGAAGGATTCAGAAGAAGTAATTCCTTTATATCCAGATCTGTTGCAGCAGCTATGCTGCTTATTGACAATCGTTTATTAACAGGTATCACATCAGTTAAAGTACTGAATCCTGCTGGTTTAACAGATATTTCATGATTCTTAAAAAACTTCATCGAATAAACAGTAGCGATAAATGCAGGTACATAGTTCTGGGTCTGGACAGGCAAAAAGGGCCTTACTTTCCAAAAATCAGCTACTCCACCGGATTTAGCAATGGCCCTTGTTACAGCTCCGGTCCCACAATTAAATGCAGCAATAGTCAACAGCCAG
Source organism: uncultured Sphingobacterium sp. (assembly GCA_964529165.1). Lineage (GTDB taxonomy): Bacteria > Bacteroidota > Bacteroidia > Sphingobacteriales > Sphingobacteriaceae > Daejeonella. The sequence continues at coordinate 12,752 of CAZGWG010000010.1, read as the reverse complement.
TCGCCTATTTTGGCATGGGCATCAAACAGGTATCGTGCTGCTGCATAACTTGCTTTCACAGGATCCTTCCGTTCGTCGGTATAATTATCCATGACCAACCCATAACCTTTTGCAGTTTCGTACATAAACTGCCATGGACCTACTGCACCTGATCTGGAAACTGCCTGAGGATTTAATGCCGATTCTACAACGGTGAGGAATTTAAGTTCTTCAGGAATACCGGTTTCCTTTAATGCTCTTTCAAAAATGGGAAAGTAGTATTCAGACAAACCAAGCATCCTGCCAATTTGTTCTTTTCTCCCGGTATAGATGTCAATATAGCGCTGAACATGCTCATTATAGCTTAAAGAAACATCTTTCTGGATGGAGTCGAGTCTGTTTTTATAAACCAGATTTTGGTAACTCAGGATGGGGTCAGGAACGGTACTGGGCGTAAAGAGGGTATCTCTATGGCTTATTGTTCTACCTGATCTTAAAAGAGTAGAATCCTGTATCATTTGTGCAGATACATTGAGAGATAGTATCTGGAATACAATAACAAAAAATACAGAAGCTATCGTTTTTCTCATATTTTAAAAATAGAGTACGGCAAATTTACCGGATTAAACAACATTTCAGTAGAAAATGAAAACATCATGTTTTCAGCAACTCGCTGAATTTCTTTGAAAAGCCCAATAGTTCTGCTTCTCCGAAGCGCCTTCCTAAAAACTGCATTCCTAACGGTAAACCTGCAGCATTATTGCCTGCTGGTAAAGAAATTGCCGGGATTCCGGCCAATGAAGCCTGAACAGTAAAGATATCTGCAAGATAATTGACCACTGGATCATCACTTTCCTCACCTATACTAAAGGCGGGTGTTGGAGCTGTAGGAAGCATAATAAAATCGTACTCTTCCAATATGTGATTGGTCTTATCTCTGATAAGTCTTCGCACTTTTTGTGCTTTGGAATAGTAGGCATCATAATACCCTGCGCTTAGAACAAAAGTTCCGAGCACAATCCTCCTTTTCACTTCAGGCCCAAACCCCTCAGAGCGGGACGTCTTATAAGTCGATTCAAGATCAAATGCACGTTTGCTGCGGTAGCCATAATGTACTCCATCGTATCGTGCCAGATTAGAAGAGGCCTCAGCCATTGTCAGGATATAATAAGTCGGGACAACATATTCCAGATATTCAAATGAAACAGGTTCAACTATATGACCGGCCTCTTTTAACGAATTTATACTGTTCTCAAAGGCTCGTTTTACCTCTGGATCAAGCCCTTTTGAATTTAAGGCTTCCGAGAGATATGCAATCTTTTCCTTTCCACTGTTTTTGTTTTCTGAGTTATATGCAGAAACAGGTCTCTGTGTGGCTGTACTATCATAATTATCTGATCCCGCAATTATTTCAAGTAGAATAGCGGCATCTTCAACACAATTAGTAATTGGACCAACCTGATCAAATGATGAGGCATAAGAAATAATTCCATGCCGTGAAACTCTACCATAGCTGGGTTTCAATCCAACAACTCCGCAAAATGCCGCCGGCTGACGAACAGAACCTCCCGTATCAGTGCCTAGAGCAGCCAGGCATAAGCCAGCCTGAACAGCGACAGCTGCACCCCCGGATGACCCCCCTGAGACCTTATTTTGATCAGCATTATTTCTTACTGGTCCGTAATAGGAAGATTCATTGGATGCCCCCATCGCAAATTCATCACAATTAAGCCTGCCAATTATCAATGCATCTTCGGCTAGAAGCCGCTCAACAACCGTAGAAGAAAAAGGCGAAATATAGTTCTCCAGGATTCTGGAGCAAGCAGAAACTTGATGATCTTTATAACAAATATTATCCTTAATAGCGATGACCATCCCTGCAAGTTTACCCGCCTGGCCGCTATCAAGCTTTTGTTGAATCCGCAAAGCTTCAGAACGTGCTTCATCTGTAAAGACCTCCACAAAAGCATTTAGCTCCCGCTTTTCGTCTATACGTCTTAAATAGTGTTCTACCAGAAGGGGTAAAGTAAATTCTTTGTCACGCTTCGCCAGTGCAGACTGAACTTTGGAAAGAGAAGAAATACCTTCCATGCCTTAAATATTGTATTAATTGAAATTTAACTTTGATGAATCTGCCACAAGAGTATAATAAGATTCATGCATGTCTCTAAGCCAGGATTGGCTCTCTATCGTCTCTAAAGATCCCAAATAAGGCAACTAAGTATAAAATAGAAATTTCCACCGGTAATTTGATTACCAGTGGAAATAAAAATCCAGATGGAATATGTTATTTAGTTTCCTGTTCCTTTGAAGTCGGAGCAGGAGTTTCTCCCTCACCGTTTTGAGCGGTCTTGAATTCTTTAATTCCTTTACCCAGTCCGCGCATAAGCTCGGGGATTTTTTTACCTCCAAACATTAACAGAACAACCACTACAATTAAGATCACTTCTGTGGCTCCCAGTCCTGCAAATAATAAAATTGAATTTGACATAATAATTTATTTAATGTGCGATTTTTGTTTGCTCAATTCCCGTATCTGCGGGATTGGGTGTAATTTCTGAACCCGATTCAGAAACATTACTTTCAGGTTCATATCCTGGTACAGGGGTATTATTTTCCTGCTCCAGTTCTGTCTGAGATGCATATCCATGTTCCAAAACAGCTTCATCAGGATTAGTATAACCTGTGACAGCAGAGGTCTCAGTATCAATATAATTTGCAGCAGACTGAACTTCTGATTTTACCTGCTCAGCAGCTTCATTTACGCTATTTATATTATTATGGATTTCTCTTTTGATACCATCAGAAGCATCTTTGAACTCTCTGAGGCCTTTGCCTAAACCTCGGGCTAGTTCAGGAAGTTTTTTACCCCCAAATAATAAGAGAACTACGAGGAATATCAGAATCATCTCCGGCCCTCCGATATTCATAAATAATAACACAGAATTAAACATACTCATAATACTATTATACAAAGATAGGCAATTAAATACCTTTTTATTAAAATTAATTAGCCAGCCAGCCGGCAGGATTCATGGGAGTAGCTCCTTTACGAACTTCAAAATGAACTTCGGTCGTACCATCGATGGGATCTGTAATCACTACACCTATATTTTGCTTTAACGTAACTTTTTGGCCTCTCGATACATTTACACTCTTTAAATTCGAATATACGGTAAAATACTCACCGTGTCTTATCAAAACAGCATAGGAACCGGAAATATTCTGAACTGCAGCAACCTCTCCGCCAAATACAGCTCTGACCGCCGAACCCGGTGCAGTTTTAATATCAACTCCGTTATTTTCAGTGGTCACATTCCGCCCAATCGTATGGTTCCCAAAATCTTCTATGATCATTCCATTCGTAACTGGCCATGGAAGACTTCCCCGGCTTCCCAGGAAATCGGAAGATAGTTTTGCTGATTCAGGAGTTGCTGCCAGGATGCTCGATCCGCTTGCAACAGGCTTATAGTCAGGGGCGTCTTTGTTTTCAGCTTTTGCTTTAGCTGCTGCAGCCCTGGCTTCAGCCTCTGCACGTTTCCGGGCTTCCTCAATTTCGCGGTTAATAGCATTCTGTATTGCCCGGTTCAGAATAGCCGACTCTCTTTGTTTTTGAGTAAGCTCTTGCTTTAATTTCTTCTCCTGACTGGTAAGGCTGTTAAGAACCTTGGACTTGCTGTTCTTTTGAATACCCAGCGTTTGTTTCTCTTTCTGCTGATCTGTTAAAATATGGCTTTTCTCTTTTTTATTCCGATCAAGTTCACTAATCTTAATATTTAATTCTTTTTGGGTTCCCTCAATATACTGAGCCTGTTTCTTCCTGTATTCACTAAACTGCTGAAGATATTTTAATCGTTTATATGCCTGATTAAAATTCTGAGAGGCGAAAATAAACATGAGTTTACTGTATGAACTCTGATTTCGAAAAGCGAATAATACCATAGCCGCATACTCCTTTTTTAATTTGACCAGTTGCGACTGCAGCGAACGCACAGTATTTGTATTATCTGAGATCTGGTTATCAAGCAATTTAACTTCAGAATTAATGATATTGATTTTTTTCTCCCGAAGCCGGATCTGGGCATTGAGCGCACGTATCTCCTTTAAGGAAAGATTCTTGTTATCGGCGGTTTGGTTAAGGCTCTTGTTTAAAGATTCTATTTCCCTGGTCAATGCTTCCTTACGTCTTCTCAGCTCTGAACTGCTCTGAGCAAATACCAGGGATGCCGAACAAAATAATACAAGGAAAAGGATACACTTTAAACGCTTCATTCTATCAAATGTATTTAATTTTTAATCAAAAACCGCTCGGGAACCCTGAATGGAAGTTCCAATGGACCATCCAGATCGACTTTTAAAAATTTAAGTTCAAGCAAGAACTTCTTCGCTTTAACTTTAGAATCCATGGTAACCGTATGCGGTATTTGCTGCTGATTAACCAGGATAAAATCAGAGTAGTTCGCATTTAGCTCCTGTTTAGACTCTTCATCATTCAAATTTGCAAATATCACTTTGTTCTGTAAACTAACCCGCAAGTTATAAGCTAAACCTCCAATAATGCTTTTCAGCCTTGCCTCATCATTCTCCATATTCATTTCAGTTGATTCAGTAATGAATTCAGAAACTGTATTTCCGATAAGTATAGACTGAAGAGTCCTGAAGTTAATCTGCTCATTTGTAAACTCGTAGATATAACTAAAGGGCTTTTTAATGTAAACATTATCAATACGGTTTAATATTTTAACACTGTCGGGAGTAATCAATGCTCTTGCGACTTCAAGACCAGCAAGGGCTGTTACAGAAACCCATATGACCTCATTGTTTTTGATGCGGAAATTCATATTCACATCATTGCTTTTATCATTGATGCTGAGTATGGCTTTCGATTTAACAGAAAGGGTTTGGAAGGTTATATCACTCTCCTTTATGGCCTTTAATTTTGTCTGCCTACTATTGTCGGTTTCTGCTTTAGGACTTGAGCTCTCAGTGACTACTGGCACCGGCAATAGCGCTTTTTTTGCCTTACAGCCGACGAAGGCTATAAAAAATACAAGGGCACAAGCGATCTTAATCAAAGTATTTTTTTTCATTTATTTTTTTATCCAGTGTTGCTGAGCGGGATCCGATTTTTTTTGCTTTTTGCCATTGCTCCAAAGCCTTCTCTTTTTCTCCCAGAAAGTATAAGATATCTCCATAATGTTCTACCTGAACAGAATTAGCTGAATTATGCTGCAATGCTTTTTCAATCCATATTTTCGCTTCTGCATATTTTTTTAGCTTGAACAAAACCCATGCATAGGTGTCTTCGAATGAAGCATTATCGGGGTCTAGTTCGTTTGAACGCTTTGACATCTTCTCGGCTTCAGCGAGGTTCTCTTCTCTTAACGATAAATAATAGGCATAATTATTTAATACATAAGAATTTCTGGGGTCCAGTTCCAGCGCTTTCGTATAGGCCTTATCAGATTCCTTAAATTGTTTTAGTGAATTAAAAGAGTCGCCCATAGTAGAATAAACCTGAATGAGAATATCCTTTTCTTCAGATTCCAGATCTAATGCATTCTTTAAATATCCAATTGCCTTTTCATGCTTTTGGGTTTGAGCATATCCAATACCCGTGTATAAGTAAAGTGCAGCCTGGTTTGGGAAAATACTCAAGGCATGATCTCCATCTGCAATTACCTGCTGAAATTCTCCACGGCTTACTTCTATTCGTAATAGCTGCTCCCAAATTTGATAGACCTGGTCATTGATAGCAAGAGCTTTTTTATAGGATTCCTGAGCCTGTGGATATTTTCGTTCCTGAAATAAAACATCGCCGTAAACAGCACGTGCTTTCGCTTCATCAGGATGAACCCGTACCATAATTGATGCCAGTTCATTTGCATAAGCTCTGGCTTTCATATCAGCAAACATCGGGAAAAAGGAGAGTACAATTCTTACCTTCTCATCAATATTGAGTTCAGGATCCTCAAAAGCGACCTTTAGCTCAATAAAGGTGTTTTCAAACTGTCTGAGGGCTTTATAATTATCAGCAAGAGCAAGGCGTACCATCGCATTAGCTGGTGATATTTCTTTTGCCTTGTTTAATAGCTCCACGGCCTTCTCTCTTTCACCTGATTTCGCATAAACCTCACTCAGATAAATATAGTTCCTCAGATCCTCCGGTTTTGAACGAATCTGTTTCTCCAATTCATCACTTAGTTTAGCTGATTTACCTTGCTGCATTAAAATTCTTTGCCGGGCAGATACCAGATCTTCCGAAGTGCCAAATCTCTTTTCTATTTCATCGTAAGCATCTTCAGCATCGTTTACCCGATTCAGGATAAGGAGAGCGTTTGCCCTGTCATAGTAATAACCCTCATTTTGGGGCGATATTCTGGAGAGCTCCTCAAGTACAAAAACCAGGTCAGCAATTTTATTTGTTTTCTTATAGATATCAGATAGCAATACCCAATACCATTCATTCTCCGGATTTATTGTAACTGCTTTTCTGGCCAGGGTTTCTGCATCCTCCGGCCTGTTATCAGCAAAGCTGATATTCGCCAGCTCATAAAGTGCTGCAGCATTTGCAGGGTCTAAATCCAGAACTTTTGAGAAGCTCGCTACTGCCTGAGGGTAGTTCAAAGAAATCTTTTCCTGAAGTCCGTCAAAGAACAACTCCTTGACACGGATGCTATCCCGCTGATTTATGACCTTTCCAACAATAATGACAGGTTCAGCCTTTTCAGCCCTGTTCCGCTGGGCAGAAACAGAAAATGCACTAAGCAAAAAAAACGAAATAAGTATGAACCCTTTAATCATCATTTCATAAACCAGTATGACCATAACCGCCAGATCCCCTGGCGGTTTCACTCAGAATCTCAACCTGATCCCAACTTATCTGTTCATGTCTCGAAATAATCATTTGAGCAATGCGGTCGCCATTGTTTATTTCGAAATCGGAATCAGAGAAATTAATAAGGAGAATCTTTATCTCACCCCGGTAGTCAGCATCGATTGTTCCTGGAGAATTCAGGATACTGATACCGTACTTCAGGGCAAGTCCGCTTCTGGGTCTTATCTGAGCCTCAAAACCAGCAGGCAGTTCAATAAATAAACCACTTGGAACCAGTTTTCTCTCCATCGGTTTTAAAACTATACTTTCTGAAAGATTGGCTCTCAGGTCCATACCTGCAGATAAGGCTGTTTCATAAGCCGGCAAGGGGTGGTTTGATCTGTTTATAATTCGGACATTCATTTCGTGCCAAAGATTAATTTTATTTCCCTTCTCTCAATGAAAAGGATCGTTCCTGTAAATATAACAAACAAGGCATTTCCGATGATCAGATTCCGTTTAAATACTACGAATGCGACAAAAACAATACAAATGGATGCCAGGAGATATAGGATATTTTTTTTGAGTTTATAAGGTATCGGGTAATTTCTCTGACCCCAAACATAGGAAAGTATCATCATCACGGTATATGCTGTGAGTGAAATCCACGCAGAGGCCATATAACTGAATCTGGGGATAAAGATTAAATTGAGTAGGATGGTTAGAATTGCCCCGATACCTGAAATATATAATCCATAGCGGGTCTGGTCAGAAAGTTTATACCAGATCGATAAATTGATATAAATCCCAAGACTTACATACCCAAATAACAGGATAGGAACTATTTTTAAACCCGACCAGTACAAGGCCTGCTCTGCAGCATCTTTCCCCTTGATAAAGTATTTGAGTAATTCAATGTTTGCTACCAATAGTACAAAGATCAGGGAAATAGCAATCACAAAGAAGTTCATGATTCGGGCATAGGTTTCGGAAGAGTTTTTGTTTTTTGAATGACTGAAGAAAAAAGGTTCAGCCCCGAGTCGAAAGGCATTGATGAAAATACTCAGGAATATTGCAATTTTACAACAGGCAGCATAGATTCCTACTTCCTGGTCAGATATTGCTGCAGGCAAAAGATGTCCCAGGAAGATCTTATCTACATTTTCATTAATGATGAATGAAATATTGGCAATCAGTACAGGAAGACTATAAATAAACATTTCCTTTACCATTACAATATCATATGTAAATGTCAATTTGAAAAGTTCAGGTGCAAGGAGGAGGAGTGTAATCAGACTTGCAATCAGGTTGGAGATAAATACGTAGCCTACCCAGCCCTCTCTGTACCATTTAGTTAAATATTCAGCACCTGCCCAGCCCTCTTTTATGATCAAAGGGAATACAAAAATGAATAAGAGATTAAAACCAATAAAGGTTAAGATATTGACAAACTTGATGATACTATAGCGAATGGGACGACCATCAGCCCTGATTTTGGCAAATGGAATAACCGCAAGCGCATCCGCGACAAGGATATAAATGAAATACTTGATATATCGGGCATAATCAGGATCGTAAACATCGTCCTTTTGTATCCATGCGGCAATATCATCTATGAAAAGAAAGGTGAAGAGGAGGAATACCAATGCCATAAATGAAACCGTGAAAAAAGTATTATTATATACTTTTTGCTTGTCGTTCTCATATTTATTAAGGTACCTGAAATAGGTAGTTTCCATTCCAAATGCCAGCAATGCATTAAACATGGAAGCCCAGCTATACATCACCGAAAAAATACCATAAACTTTCGGTGAGTAAAGCGCTACATAAACCGGCGTAAGAAAGAAGTTTAAAAAACGGGCTATGACCGTACTTATCCCGTAAATCGCAGTCTGACCGGCAAATTTTTTAATTGCTGACAATGAGAGATAAGATTAGATTATTTAAATTATCTTTTTAGTACTTCAAAATTAACATAGTTTTTCAATTCGGCTTCGCTTACCGATACATTTTCAATCACTGACCTGTCTGAGCCCTTATGGCAAAATTCCAGAAAGAGTTCTAGTGAGAAATCGTCTCCCTCAGCTTCAATAAAGACAGTTCCGTCGGGACGGTTGCGGGCCGTACCTCTGATTCCCAGTTGATCAGCTACCGCTTTACTCGTTGCCCTGAAAAATACTCCCTGCACTTTTCCACTGATAATAATATCCAGATGTTTCATTGGGTTTTTCTAAAAACTTAATTTACTGATACGTTCCTTTTCTTTAATAAACTCCTCCCAAACCTCATTCAGGATCAATGCGGCTGGCTTAATCTCATGTACAGAGGAAGCCACCTGTCCAATTTCCAGCTCTCCCTCAATCATATTTCCTTCGAACATCCCTTTTTTTGCCCGGCCTCTTCCTAACAGTTCCATCAGTTCAACCCGGTTGGCTCCCTCTGCTTCTGCCTTTTCAACTGCTTTGTAGAAATCGTTTTTCAGAAGCCTTACAGGCATAAGTGATTTCATACTTAGTTTGGTATCACCTTCCGCTGCCTGAATGATAGCCTCTTTAAAGTTCTGATGAGCGGAGGACTCCATCGACGCTGCAAATACAGAGCCCATTTGTACACCCTCAGCACCAAGAGCAAATGCAGCAAGCATCGCCCTTCCGCTGCCAATACCCCCGGCAGCAATAACCGGTACTGATACTGCATCACAGATTTCAGGTATCAGGCACATGGTAGTTGTTTCCTCCCGACCATTATGTCCTCCGGCCTCAAAACCTTCAGCAACAATTGCATCTGCACCACTTTCCTCAGCCTTTTTTGCAAATTTCTTATTTGCGATAACGTGAACAACTCTGATGTTATTCTTTTTAAGGAAAGGAGTCCATAGTGCCGGGTTACCAGCAGAGCTGAATACAATCTCAACCCCTTCTTCAACAATTATTTTCATAATCTCCTCAATGTCAGGGTACAATAAAGGGACGTTCACCCCAAATGGCCTGGAGGTGGTAAGCCTGCATTTTTGAATATGCTCCCTTAGTACCTCAGGATACATAGAACCTGCACCAATTAAACCCAATCCTCCGGCATTTGATACAGCCGAAGCCAACCGCCAGCCACTGCACCAGACCATTCCTGCCTGAATGATCGGATATTCAATATTAAATAGTTTCTTAATGCTGTTCATCTCGATCAGATCAGTACCCGCAAGGTCTGCAAAATTGTCTTAAATGAGTTTTTTTATTGTTGAATCTGCTGTCAATTCGTTTCCCTTTACTTTTTCTATCAGGTTCAATCCAGGAGTTTTTCCTTTATCAATCGAACCAAAACGATTCTCAACGCCTAAAAATTGTGCACCATTAAGTGTAGCCCACCTGATGGTTTGGGAGAGTGGTATTTCAGGGAAATATGCTCTTATTGCCTTTAGTTCAGATAAAATACAGAGTTTGTCGTTTGAAGCCAGACTATCAGTTCCTATAGTGACCTTAAGGTTATTATCAATAAACTTATCGATATCAGGGAGTTTCCCCTCAATATAAAGGTTGGCATTCGGACAAAAACACCAGCTAATGTCCTTGCCCGAAGCAGATATGCTGGCTATATCCTCCATGCTGGTATAGGTATTATGAACCAGTAATGTCTTTTGTTTTGCAGAGAGTAAGGGCAATATACACTGAATAGAACTTTTATAACTAGGATTAAAGAAAATCAGCTTTTGATTCAGCATCTTATAGAAGTCAAGGAATTCTCCGCTTTTATGCATGAAAAAATCTGTTTCTGCACGACTTTCCTGATTATGCATACTGCATAGATTATCGTGCCTCTCCGAATAATCACGAAGCAATCCTAAAAGTTTTTCGGAAACTGAATAAGGCGCATGAGGAACAATAGAGGCCGATAATGGTGAAAATTCTGATTTTAATTCAAGAGCCCTGTTAAATATCGTTTCAGCTCTTTCGGGATCGAAGCCAAGCAGTTCAATAAAGGTATGGTAATGAATTCTGCTTTTTTGTTTGATGTTTTTTGAAAGACTATGATTGGATATATCTCCTACAGCCACAATTCCATTATCGAACATCAGCCGATCATATTTTTGCATGGTTTCGGATACCAGTTTGTCCTCTGCCTTACGCTCTGAAATGACAGCTGTGATAAAGGAAATTAATCCCTGATTCCTGGGTATTTTCCCCAGCATATGGGATAGCTCAAGGTGGCAATGAGAATTAACAAAACCCGGGACAATGATACCCTTATGTCTTTCTATAGGATCTGTGATTGATTCTGCAATTGCCGGAGTGTATATACCCGCAATCTCACCATCCTGTTTTACAGCAACAAGTCCGTTCTTGATCGGGGCTCCGCTAACCGGAAAGATGAAATCAGCGCTGAAGTATCTGAGCATGAAGCAAAAGTAGGAGTTTTAGCTAACATGTGCCCGGTCATGACCTTATTTCGGGAATTGAAGTTTGTGAACCCCTCAAGAGTGCTTAAATGGATTTATTATTATCGTAAAAGCAAACAGGTTTCTGAAATCATCACTTGAAAAGGAAAGCAATACGACTTCTGGCAGGAACCTTGAAAAACCTTAACGGTTTAATCGATAATCCGAATCTCAGCATTCTCCGACACCTTCTTAAAAGTTCTGAGAAGTCTTATTATTGGCTCTAAAATAAGAGAAATTAAGGCTAAACTAGAGTTATATAAATGCAGATATAAACTGCATTTTGTGTGTTTCCTGTGCATTTTTTTATAAACAGTATTAAGCTTTCTGCCAGCTTTTATTAAGGGATTCGAGCATTTAGGTGGACTGCTTTTCTGCTGGTTTTTCCTGTATTGCCAATGGAGATAATGCCTTTTTGAAGAGTCTATCTAAAGTGAGGGTGCTCTGATAAAATCTTTCATATCCCTTAGAGTTGCTCCATGATCAGGATAAATTCTGGCAGTTTTATTGCATGTGAATTCTTGTTTAATTATTTTATGTAAATATTTTCTTATGAAAACCTCCATTATTTTAATCATCGCAGTTCTTTTGGCTTCCTGTAATTCTCAGGAAAGAAATACAATACAAACCGATACGCAGTCCGCAGATATTGGAAAACTTTCTGGAACAAATTGTTATTTGTATGCCGGGGAAGCGGATTCTGTTAGTTTGAAGCTTACCCATGACGGAGATTCAGTCTCTGGATATTTAGACTACAGGTTAAAAGAAAAGGATAAAAATACCGGAACGATCAAAGGAAAGATGAATGGCAATATTTTAATTGCTGAATATACTTTCTTTTCTGAGGGAGTTCAGTCAACCAGGCAGGTAGCATTTAAATTGGATGGAGACTCTTTTTTTGAAGGATATGGAGAAAGTTATAACCAGAATGATAAGGCCTATTTCAGAAATACAGATGCTTTGAATTTTGAGAGTTCTATGGAATTAGCAGAAGTTGCCTGCCAATAATATCCATATTTATAATTTTACCGATAATAATAAAATATAGTTGGTTTGATATCGGCATTGCTACTTTAATCAGGTTTGTGGTGTCAGAGAGTTGGAAATAGGGAATGGGAAAATAGGATCCCGTGGTATCGGTCTCAACTTTCCTCCCATACCTTTCTTGAGTTTGAACACTCATTAATCATCATTTTATATCGGACTTAAGATAACATGAGTTCGACATAACTACAAAGTTAATAAGAGCTGTTTTGTATCGATGAGATCCAATTTGAAGGATGTTTTTTATCATTAGTTGATAAGCTATCAAATCAGCGAACAGATTATTGAAAAAGCTCTTAGGGCTCCTGTGCCTGGAGTGTTCTACCTGGCAGATGTTCTTGAGCTGATCGATAATGGTTTCTGTGATCGCTCTTTTGCCAGGCATGATGGCATCCATGACCGGTGTAAGCAAGCTCGATTTCATATTTCTTATCAGTTTGGTCACCAGGTGTACGCCCTTGCCAAAATTTCAGTGAAAAGCTC
>CAZGWG010000009.1:34046-43517 GCA_964529165.1 uncultured Sphingobacterium sp. | reverse complement strand
GCCTTAGCAATTTTTAGTCTAATCGTTTGTACGTTTTTATAATACAAATTCCCACAAGCGGTTCTACAGGATTCTTCACTATATATTGACTCCCCCTCGTCCAAATTGGCTTTAAATCTATTTTGTATGCTTCTATCTAGCAAGCCAATTACGTCGGAGAATGTATTAGAATTTATATCGTGAAGAAACTTATTTCTAAAAATCATCAGGAGTTCCAAATCGGCATTCTCTTCTTTGGAAAATACATTTATATCATAAAGCAAATCGATCTTATTCTTAAAGGTGAGCCCTGCTTTATTGCTAAACAATCTTGTACTATGTCCTCCGTCATATATTCCTAAATTAAATAGCAACAGCTTATTAACCATGTCTTCAAGGATTAATGAATATCGCAAAACCTCTATTCTTACCTCTAAATTGTTATCCATTACCTCATTAACGTTCATGACTTTCGGTTTTTAGATTTCCTCACAATACTTCCAATAATAGACTGCTTCTTGCTCGCATCTTCTGAAGAAACATCAGTATAGAGAACAGACACCCGATACCCCTTCATGCGCTCTTGTGGTTTTTCTTCTGCTTTCTGTTCAGGCTGTAACTTCGCTAATAATTCATCAAGCGAGCAAACGGAGACTCTATACTGCTCGGTTTCCGGAACAAGACCCCGAAGTGATGTTTGTAGAGAAATATTGTCGGTACAGCAATAGACATTGTCATATCCTGCATCGAGGCATTTCTGAATGTTGTGAAGCTCCCAATTGATATTCGTTGTGACGGAGATTTCAACAGCAATAGTTTTGCCGTTGTGTTCGAGGAGCACATCAACCCGACCATTCTCTTCAGGAAGTGGTGCTTCTATAGTCGCTTTGTATCCATACGACACTGCCATTTTCTTGATATAGGTTTGCAGATAGCGGTGTACTTGCACCTGCTTTGCTCCTATCACTTCTTCAACGGGTACAATAAGAAGAGGGGTAGGTTTCTGTGGTGGCAGTCCCGCCAGCCCTCCGTTGTCGGGAGCGGATACATCAGGAGTTGCTTGCCCGTCTTCTTTGTGGGGTACAACAGCAGGTTCAGCCGGCGGTATCGTGTCAGACTTTGTAGTGAACTGTTCTCGTGAACAGTCGATAATCTGCTGCACTGAGGTATCGGCATTCGAATAGGAGGAAGCAGTATCAAGAGAGAAATCATTGTCAGCCTGATTCACCCGGCAAATTGCTTCACCAATGCCAAGATTCTGAAAGTCCTCGCTTTCAAAGAATGAGAATCCTTCGGATACCTTTTTTGCATCAGTGTCACCCAATCGAAAACATATCCGGGTTCCAGCATTCGCCATAAGGGCGGTTGCAAGCTCAGGATCATACTTTGACACCTGTACCATGTCCTGATGCGCCAAAACAAGCCCTAGACCATACTTTCTCGCTCCGCTAAGGATTGTTGTCATGGAGGGTGTTGCGAAGTGATGGAACTCGTCTATGTACAAATAGAAGGGATTCCGGGCTTCTTTGGCTATGGCCTGTCGTGCCATCGCAGCCTGCTGTATTTTGGCGACAATAAAGGCCCCTAAGAGAAAGCTGTTCTCTGCTCCAATGAGTCCATGGGAGAGTTTGACCAGGATAATCTTTTTGCTGTCCATGAGGGTTTGGAAGTCCACGCTCTTCTTCTGAGAAACCATGTTTCGAATAAGTTTCGGACGAAGAAAGGAATCGAGGCGGGTGAGGATAGAGCCAAGTGAGGTACTTTTGAGGAGCGGGTATTCTTTTTGCCAATAATAGACAATATCGGGGTCGGTGACGGTTTTGAGGAATGCTTCTCGGAATTCTTTTTCAATGAGAAACTTGCGCAGGTCAACCAAGGTGCCGCCTTTTGAGCTTTCCAAGAATGCCAAAATTGCATTGGCAAACACACTATTCATCTGATCCCCCCAACTGGTGGAGAATCGGCGAAAGAGTGCGACTAAATCTGAGGAGAGTATTTCTTTCTCAATCTCTGAATGAGCGGAGAGAATATTGAAGCCGATGGGATACTCGGTATCAAACGGATCAATGATCAGGACATCGTGTATGCGATGCTCTGGAATATGGGTTAAGACAGCTTCAATTAAGTCTCCATGAGGATCTAATACAGCAAGGCCGTTATTGTTCTGAATATCCTGTGCGATGAGATGCAAAAGAAGTGAAGACTTTCCGGTACCGGTGGCTCCGATCAGGTGGATATGGCGGAGCCGTTGTTCATCGCTGAGCGATACGGTTTTCTCGATACCGTGATGTTTGTTTGTTCCAAGGGTGTACGCAAACCCTTCTGTATTTGCAGGTGCTGCTTTCGTTTTTCGAGTATTTCCATGGAGCTTTATAGAAACAACTGAAGCTGAGGGAATATGCACAAATGTTGCAAGCTCTCGTGAATTGAGCAGCATACCGGCTCGGTATGATTGCCGGTGAATGATGTCACCCACTCGTGTATCGAAGTCATACTGGCTGTCCCAGAGTGGAATTAGAGCGTTGTGACCCGATGCTGAAGTTGTCCTGATGACCAACGAAAGTTGATCAATCAATGTTCGTGCTCCTTCAAGGGTTGGGCATTGGGTTGCCAGTCGAATGGTTGCGGCAAATAAGGGCCCGGAGATCTTCAGTTCTGCAAGCCCTGGCATTTCTGGTGCATCAGCAAAGAATGATGTTTTCTTCCCCTCGGTCACCGAATTGATGATGCTCTCGCCCCATGAATTCACGGTACCTGAAAAGAGGATTTGCAGCACCGCCCGTTCTCCCGGCTTGAGGTGTTCGAAGATTCCAAACACTCCTCGAAGCGGATCATGATCGAAGCTTGAAGTCATCATCATGGGGCGCATGAATTCTTCTTCAAGGCCGAAGTCGACGGTATAGGTTGGGATATGGTCAAGGAGGATCATATCAAGTGCCTCGGTGGTATCGGTGAGGATAGCGTGTGGGAAATATGCCTGGAGCTGGCTTTTGACGAATGGAGAATTTTCCAACGGGCAGATAAGCTGTATGGAAATGGTGGCATGGTCAGCAATGATTTCAAAGCTCAGTGTTCCTCCTCCATGCGAGAGCATGATAAGGAGTTGTTCCAAGCTTTCAAAGGATTGTTTGTGGGATTTTGGGAAGGCAATGCCGATGCCGTGAAGTTCTCCGGTATCCTCAAAGGGAAATGCTTCAAGGTCTGGATATGATTGTTCCTCTATGACAGGATCTTTCTTGCCGTACAATATATCGTATACAGTGCTTAGAAGTGTTGAGCGTCTGCCGTCGTCAATGTATGGTGTAGAGACATGATGTCCCCAGAAAGGATGAAAGGGAGGCTCTAGGCTTATGGGGTATGACGCCAAAAGCCACCCTCGTCCCCGTTGCTCCCAGTGATAAAATTGCTCAGTGAGTCGCTCTGATACGGAAGACATTTATGCGTATGTTTTGTCTTGTATTGGAGCCGCACGCAGTCCTTTGGTTTCAGCTAATGTGTCAACGGCTTTCCCGACAGCAAACTTTATCGTTTCATTGAAGAGTATTTGTGTGTCTTGTTGAAACAATGTACGGTTGCGTGCATTCCGCGCCCAGGAAGCACCGACAAACGGAATGAATTCCAGAAAGTCTGCCCAGGGCTGTTCGAATTTAACCCAACAGCTCACAAAGAAGCATTTTCCGTCAGGTGCAGCGCACACATAGAAGATATTGTCTCCACGATAGATGCGCAAATATTGTCTTTTTGATGAGGCTATTCCGGCCTCAAATGCCCATTCACGAGTTATCCTGATATCAGGCATGGCGAGGTATTTAAGATGCTGTTCAATGGATGTATAGAATTCATCGGAAGAGGTTTGTAGCTCTTCGAAATGATAGTACCAATGGGAGACAATGTTCTTGTCGCCTTTTTTGTGGGAGAAAATGAGGTAGAACAGCGATACCCCAATGAGTGTGTAGAGAGCGTATTCCATACGGTTATAGGGTTTAGGTATAAGAAAGCTAGGAAGAAAAAAGGAATATTCCAAACAAGATGATGTGATAACCAGTTGAAATGCAATTGTTTATATCGATTGAAAGCTTGTTTGTGTAGTGAAAACAAGTGTTGGTGGAGCGAGAGAGGGAGTTGGTGTAATTCATAAAAAAGTTCTTATAGTTAAAAAAGTTAATCTCTATATTAGAATAACATTTAACCTGAAAACATGAAGAATTTCATTTCTATAGCATTGTCTATGCTGCTCTGCTCCTCCGCTATCGCTCAGAAAACGGTCAAAGAAATAATCTACTCTGAACTTGAAACTATGTTGATAGATGGGGATATACTTAATACTCCCGAAAGAAATAAAGAGCTTAAGGAAAAAGGTGGTAACTTTAATAAGAGGTTATTAAGGAATGATGAAAATCTTAGAAAGTCAACATTAGACAAATATTTTTATCCAATTGACGGTAGCACCAAGAAAGTTATTGAGAATTTTAAATTCCCTGGAATTAATATGGCATACTTGGGAAGCTACCTTATTAAACAAGACTCGGATTTTAAAACGGGATTTCCATATACGCCTAATCTACCTGAACTTCCAGTACTCGTTTCTAGTAACCAGCTGGGTATAACCAATCCGAATAGAAACAACTATAATCTATTTTCAGACCTTACTTATTTGATGTCGCTAGATGGGACAATGGAAGGTGCTAGTGAAACGCCTTATTTCGACACTAAAGCCAAAACAGCCATTTTCAAATCTAATAGCAATCATCAGACCTTAAGTGTTGCTTACGGTAACTATAATAACCAATTAGCACAAATCTTTAGTAAAACAACAATGGGTGGAGGTGTCGATCCTTCCGACATGGAGCCGTTGCTACAATTGTGGTTATTGTATAATTCAAAATTAATCACAGGTACAGAAAAGATTCTTAACTCTTTTAATGGACTAGCTATCTATCGCACGAAAAAGATAGAAATGTTAAGTAAAACTGATGTGTCAAACCAGACGAATATAGGAATTTCATCAATCCCATTTTTTAAATTGGAAGGAAAATCAGATGTTAAGTGGGCAAGGGACAGTAAATCTACTATTTCAGAAAATAGTTATGATATTTATATGGTTGATCAACCATCATTCGAGCGGGTTCCCTCAGCCGATAAG
This sequence comes from uncultured Sphingobacterium sp., assembly GCA_964529165.1. Classification (GTDB taxonomy): domain Bacteria; phylum Bacteroidota; class Bacteroidia; order Sphingobacteriales; family Sphingobacteriaceae; genus Daejeonella. The sequence continues at coordinate 38,395 of CAZGWG010000009.1, read as the reverse complement.
ATTAAGGTAATTTGGGATAAAATACGGGCAAAAGAAATAGAATATCCCAAAGGTGGAAATAAGCTTTTATTGTCAACAGACCCAAGCCATAACATTATTACTCTTAAATTTGGCCCAGCAGGCAGTTTTTATAATAACATCGCCTTAAATAGTAGTAATGTTCTTACTCAGTTAGGTACTGAACCAATATTTAACTCAATTGAGTTAGGTGAAATTCGTCCCAGCGAGGATCCCGGATTTTATAATGTTCAGGTCAAATTGAATAGAAACGAGACCTATTTTCAAACTCTCACAACCTCCAGTCCTCAAATACTGAAGTCTTTAGATGTAAAACTTTCTTTGTTTGATCCTATAAATACAAAAGAATTATCGACTCTTTACAAAGTCACCGTAGAGGCGGAGACATTACCTTTTATTGCCATAACTGATGTGGATCCTAACTATACTACACCTAATTATGAGGTAAATATTAAAACGAACATTTCATCAAATTCAGCTATTACTTCTGCAAAGATTTCCCATATCACTTTAAATGACAAATCCTTGCAAAGTGTTGAGAATGTACTGAATAATAGTGATTATTTTGGCACTAACTTATCGGGAAACTCTTTTGCTTTTAGAATTAGTCAGCCTATTGATCCGCAATTAATTGCCGCGACTACCTCATTGGGAGCAACGGTTACTTACAAAATCATGATCGGTGGAACTGAGTTTACTCGAAATGCGCAAATTGAGCTTCCATACAAACGACCTAATTCTATCGCAACGACAGTCGTTGACAGTTACTCTTCGCTTTGGGATGTTCTTCCTAAAGATATTGTTTTAGAGAATAAAGCGAAACTAATGGAATACCTTGATTCAAACAAAGCAAAAAAGAACATAAATATTGAAGCTTTTAACTTATTACCTGACGATGTGAAAAAAGAAATTAAAGTTGACAGAAAAGGAAACTTTGAATTCACTGAAATACAATTAAATAAGCTCAAGACAAATCAGTAGAAATACATAATTAACAGACTTTTAAAGGAGGTTATTAGATCACCATTGGCCTTGGGTAAATAGATACATGAGTACATATTAAGAGGGAGTGGATAATAGTCAGGGCAGATATATTCACACAGTTATATCACCCCCTCGTCAGAAAAGCTAAAGTATCCTTCAGCACTCAGTATGATATGCTCAATGACCATAATATCTAAGAGTGTTCCTCCTGCACGGAGCCTGTTGGTCAGATCAATATCCGCTTGACTTGGCCGGAGATTTCCGGACGGATGATTGTGCACCAAGATAATAGAGCTTGCGGCACATTTAAGCGCAGCGGTGAAGATCACTTTTGGGTCTGCTATGGTTCCTGCCATTCCACCGACACTGATGTCAACAATCCCCAGCACTCTGTTGGCTCTGTTAAGGAGGATGATTTTGAATTCCTCGACATACTCAATGGTGTCGTAATTCCAATGTCTTTGTAGCACTGCATACACATCCTGTGAGGTGCTGATTTTTGGCCGTTGTGAGGCTTTAATAACTGATTTGTACACAAGCTGCACTTCCGCAACTGCCATAGTTTGATTTCGTTCCATACTCTGTGAATTTGATATGGGACTGTATCTGGGAGAGGGCGAACAAGTCCAAAAGGAAACGATATAAATGGAAGTGTGCACTGGCATTGCGGGGTTATGCTCGGCAATCTTTTGGACGCTTCAGAAGCCTTCTCCCTATTTTTGTTGCATAGATATCACGGAGTTTGAATGGCTCCAGACGATATAAAAAAGACCCAAGTTTATGGGTCTTTATGGTTAGTACTTTTCAGGTGGAGGAACATTGAGAATATAATCCGTTGCTCTCTGTGCCTGACTGCTCGCATACACAATGAGCCGCTTATCATTCTTCAGTGCATCAAGCCAGCCTTTGATATAGGCAACATTTTGTTTAAAATGTCCCGCTCCAATTCCTGAAATAGAATTGAGATAACAGGAGCCGATCTCAGCGGTCAACTCTTCGATTGAGTACTCCTTTGAACCGAAGTTCGTCCGGGCGTTCAGTTCTTTTCTGTTGAGCCTTGTTTCGTGCCCGGTGCTGTGGATGAGTTCGTGGAAGAGTACAGAATAATAGAGTTCATTGGTCTTGAATGATTCCGGTTTTGGCATATTGATGTAGTCTTTTTCAGGACTGTAATATGCCTCCGCTTCTTCATGTTTGATTGGTGGACAGTTTTCCATTAACTCAATGATCCGCTCACACTCAGCAATGGGTGAAAAGATTTGTTCTGGTATCTGAGGAATCAGATGCTCCGGAATGCCAGTACATTGTTCAATGTTGAAGACTTTGTAATATCTGAGGACAGAGGTTGAGGTTTTTTGATCCTCTTCTTCCTTTCTCTCAAGTGTCTTCCAAAAGACAACAATGTGTCCCTGCTCTCCTTTATTCACTGATCCTTTCAGGAATTTGATTTGGTTCCAGGTGAGAAAGGAATTGTTAGCATATCCCAATGATGCGAGGAGCCAGAGGTTAATTCCTCGATAGGAGTTTCGGGTGACAAGGTTCTGCGGAATGCCGGCAGTTGTCCAAGGCTTCTGCCATGGGACGATTTTCTGCTCTAACTGACTAATGATGTGATTGGTGACGAGTGCATAGACATCTATGCGTTCTTTTTCTTGTTCCATGATGGTTCTGTTTTGTGTGAAAGAAATTGTTTCTTTCAGAATAGAACATGGAAGCAAGAGAGATAAGGGGGGTTAATTTCGTTTTGAAATGAAATTATTGCACTAAAGCTTTTTTATTAGAATTAAATCCCTTTTCAATAGTTTCGAGTGCTGTTTCTTTAATATATTTCCACTGAGCTATATGCGTATGAACGGAAAAAGCACCCTTAAAATCAGTGAAAAAATGAAGCCTGTTACGGTGTTCATTGATACGCTTGAGGCGATAGCATAGTTCTGAATCTAGGCCAATAACATCAGGATAGCCTCCATTGAGAGTTTGTGCAAAGCTTATTGTAGGGAAGTTTTCTCTAAACCCCGTCAAGTATATGTTGTTATCCTTAGTACGTGCGGTGTTTGAAACGACCCGTAAATAATCGGCTAACAAAATGGGGGTACCTTTTTGTTGCAGTGAATAAAGAGATGCGGTGACCTCCTGTTTCTTGATTTGATGGATAATATATCCCTTATCTAATAAGACTGCTTTATTAAATGTTTCAAACGAAATGCAGATTTTCACATAGTCGATCATTTTTTCATGGTATGAGGCATGCCAATAGACTTCTTTCTTATCCGCTTGTTGATCGGAAGAAAGTTGGCGAATGTATTCATCGAAGTGCTTGAACAAATAGACACTGTGTATGGTTCGTATTGCATTATGATACAACTCTTCTAAAATTCTCTCCTTGCGATCTGTATCCAAATACGCTGCGGTATCTTCTAAATAATTCTTTGTCATTCCCAGTCGTCGGTTAGGTTATATTCTGAAGCTTCATCATCGAAGCTATATTTATCAGTATAGTGCTCTCGAAAATATTGTATTTGGTTGTTGTTAACCAACCATGTTTTGTCTTCATCCTTTTTCCACCACTTCTTCCTATTGAGGATCATAATCCTTCGTTCAGAAACATTTAACTTATTGTTTGTAGGGTGTTGCCATTCAGGCACTTTTTTAGCAATCAGGTCGTAAATCGGGACTTTATCAATACGGTTTGGATTTTTCTGAGTTTTATACTTTAAGTAAAACCCTCCAACAGTTTGCTCTTGTGCTGACTGGTCAAAGAATGTACGCTCCTCAATATATCTAAAGGCAGGGCTATAATGGACGGGAGTTAATAATCCCTTATCTCCCGGAACGTAATAATAGACATATCCAAAATAATTGCTATGAAGAAACAGTTCATACCTTCTCGGTCTGAACATGGCATCAGGAAGCTGTTTGGTGAGTGGTACTATCCACAAAACATTAATATTTTTTTGTGCGTATTGTTCTGTTTTCTTCCTGATATATCTCGGACTATATGGGCTAATTTGAACTTCAATAGCAACAGGAGGATATTCCTTACTTTTGGTACCGAAATATCCGCAAAGGTCGGGCTGGATTACTCCTTCCTTAACTGTGATTTGTTTTTCACTTTCCCACACTCCGTCAGGAAACCTTTCCCGCAAGATTGCAAGTAATTCATCTCTAACATTGTTATGAAATGCGGTATCTCCTCTTTTCCCTGTAGGAGACTTTAAGGCGTAATGAGCAAAATGATCTTCTTTGTCACTGCACTTCCGTACCACCGCTTCGGAAAGACATTCTTGGCAATAGAATGGGCCATGAGCTTTCACGGTATCGGCAGCATATACTTTTGTTCTAAAGTC
>CAZGWG010000009.1:0-34036 GCA_964529165.1 uncultured Sphingobacterium sp. | reverse complement strand
TCAACAAAAAAAACATTTAAACTAAAGACACTCTACAAAACAGCAAATCCGACTAGGCCATAACACCGTGAATCATACGCATCACTTGTTTTCACATTGCTAATATTCATAGTATTTCAAAAAAGAAATGTATAAAAATATTTGTATAACCCTCTAATTGTTAATAATATACAGAGAACTATTTATTAACACTGTTTTTCCGCTATGCCCGGCTCGCCGCCGTTAACCCCTGAAGAGTAACGAAAGGGGTTGCGAGCTGAGCCGAATGTCCAAGCAAAGTAGTCCTGTAAGGACGGTGCTTGGTATGTCTCGACACAAGGCATGGGGTATCAATGATCTGTTGAAGGTATTTACTCCATGGCGAAGCATGAGGCGATGAGCAGGCGAGCCCTACACGAAAAGCGACGGATTTTATTACCTGATTGACGCAGGCGGAATAGATAGAATTAAAAAAGCCGAGATAGCTTTTATGACGACTGACTTTCATTCTGAAAAAGGAGTGACAGAGCAGAGCTCTGGCGATGCTTTTGCGAATGTTAGGAATTAGGAATGCCGATGTTCCTGCCGCGGGTTGAAGTGAATTGCGGGGAATAAACTTTTTTAAAAAAGCTACTGCGCGACTATTGATAAGCGGAAATATTAGTTACCAATTTTTTGTAATTTCGATACACCAACCTAAATAGCTGATGGCAAACAATGCAAAAGCGGGAGTAACAAGTACAAATAGGACTAGCCTCAAGGAAAGGGAAAAGACGGAAGCTGAGCTCCACTACAATACGTTGATCACCGCTATCAAATGGATATCTGCTTCTGCAGCGGCTGTCATGAGTGTATTGATTGCTGCAGCATCATTCTTTATTTCGCAAAGTTTAGGAGATGTTCACAGCGAACTCGAAAAAACCAAGGTAGATGCAAAATCCGAAATTCAGTTAATTACTTCGGATGCGCGACGTCAGATACAGGATATTCAAGAGAATGCATTTAGAACGGAAGAAAGAATGACTACTGGAATGCAGAATTCTCTAAGTAACCTCAGGTATGATGTTGACCGAACTGGACTTAATGCAAGCAAGCAGATTGAGAATTCTAAAGAACTGGCTATTATCGCTGCTCGCGGGGAGATACAACAAGTTTTTAGTCGCAATAACCTGGAAAGTTTTATAGTACAGGTAGCAAAATCAGAATTAGAGGGCAATATGCGGAACGTTGCGAAGAGTACCTACAAAATTATAGAACAGGCCAGAACCGACAGTTTAATTGATAAGCTCAATGACAGTGATCTTAATGTGTCTTTTCCGGCATATAATGCCTTGTGGTCCGATAAATACCTCAGTTATACTCCCAATCAGGTTACTCAGCTAATTAGCTTCTTTAATGGTTCAGGCACCCAAGGTGCACAGGATCATTCATTTTCCCTTTTGTATGAAAATAAATCGCCTATTGTTACCGATTTCTTTAAACAACTTCAAAACAGTCCTAAATCATATGCGCATGCGTTTAACTATCTCACGGATGTTGCTAGAATTTCCGATATGGGTATATTCGAAAAGCATTTTGCAAATGAGAAAGATAAACGCAAAGCATTCGGAGAGATAGTAAATAAGGCAGTAACCTTTGATCGTTTGGTGGTTTTGTCTGTACTTAATTCACGTTTGCTCGTCGATGGCTTTTACAACTTCATGCCGCAAAAGGAATTCCCCACTATGCAAGCAAATACTTGGGAAACAACCAAAAACTTCTTGTCAAAAGAGGAATTTGACCGGACATACCTCGCTACAAAAAGGTAATGTCTTGGCAAATCATTCGAAAATTTCGACATTTCGTTATATAGAATAGGCAAACACCATATAGATCCATGCTACATTAATAAACTAAGGGAGTGATTACAAAAGGTAAATATCTCATTGACAGTACATATGTTCTTGAGAAGTGTTACGACTTACTCTGCGTTTTTTTTGCAAATAAGGAAATTGCTAGGAGAAGTCAAGTAAACGATAAAACTTCATTAGCAGCCCTTGAAAGAAGGTTTTTCGAGCAAAAGGCGAGCAGATTGTTAATTGAAATTGCGGTATGTTTAAGAGTATTAGATGATCAAATGAAAAAATTGCCGACTGACGATATGCAGAGGAAAAAGTATATGGAAAGAAAGATAGAAATTGACAAGGCGGAATATGGATTATTTGATGATTTGAGTCTCACTTTACGAGATACATGCAATAAGATAATACATTCTGATATTGTTGAACCTCATTTCTCAGAAGGCCACGAAGCTCACGAATATGATCATGCTCATAACTACGGTGATTCTGAGAAAAGTATTAACTGGCAACATTTTAATGGCCTCATCCGCTTATCTGGAAACTTAAAAAAGGAAAAATGGCACGTCTTATTAGACATAGAAACCTTTATTACCTCAATTTTTAAATTGCTTTCTTAAGTTGTATTAAAGATCTAAGGTTAACTTAGCAACTAACAATAGATATAAACTATCATCGCCTATATCTTAAATAAGCGTGAGACCGGGATTTGAATACTAAAATAATTAGTATATTTGCAGGTAATCAATATTCTTTTATTTACTTTAAGAAAACTTTAATTGCTGTAAATAAGTATATATTTGTATGTTTCAATATGTTACATCTTACGGAATGCTAGAAACCTATTAGTTATGGCTGGATTTAAGCACAAAAAATCTGTTCAAGCCCTAAATTATTTAGCTATACGCGAGGGCGGAAAGATAAACGGCATGAAGGCAATAAAATTGCTTTGGCTTGCGGACCGTTTACATTTACGAATCTACGGTAGACCAATTACTTTTGATGATTACTACGCTTTACCCCACGGGCCGGTAGGTACTCAGACAAAAGATATTATTGAAAAATCGGAATACTCATACGATGAAGCTATCGCATACAGTGATGCATTTCTGACCCCAAAAGAAAATCATTATATTAAATCTAAAGCCGATTTTATTCCTAAGGTCTTTTCTGAAACCGACAGAGAGATCTTGGCGAAAATTTATGACACCTTTGGTGGATTAGATCAATTTGAGCTGAGAGATTTATCTCACCAGTTTCCGGAATGGTTAAGATTCGAAAAGGAATTGAAGAGTGGTGCCTCAAAAAGATACCCGATGAACTGGGATGATTTCTTTACAGAAGTGGTACCGCATACACTTTTCTCACAAAACAATGAGCATTTACTTTTGAGTAAGCAATATTTCAAAGAACTAGTCTCTTGTTAGATTATGAGTTTGGTGCCGCTCTCGCTTTTTTGTTCTCAGTTTAAGATAGGCGGCATATATCGGTTCATAAATGACAAAATTGACTCAGATGAGCCACATCCCCATATCTGCATCAGCATAGAGAATGATGAGGTTGTACTTTTACTATGTGGAACGTCTCAGTGGGAAACGAAGCTAAAGCATTTCGAGTATAGTAACACTAATCCCATCACCTTGGTGCGAGTAAAGCCCTCTGAGGAAAACGATCTAACAAAAGACACCTATCTCAATTGCAATGAACCCCAAGAACACTCTATTTCAGGCTTATACCAGAGCTTCAACTCAATTGCATTCAAAACACAAGGTGGAATTTCTGAATCAGAGTTATTGCAAATAGCGACAGCAATAAAAGCCAGTAGGTTGATTGATGATGAGACCAAAGAGTTGATTTTAGCAAAATTCCCAGATTTCGGTATATACTAATCTTGTTTTCGAAATATCTTGTTTTCGTAAAGTTTAGGTGAAAACTTTATAAATGCGCAAAACTTCAGAAATGACAAACAATATGTCGGGTGAAAAGTTATCGCTTTGGCTTCCTCACAGTTATAAATAGTTTACTTGTTCCTGGATTATTACGAGCGTATGAATCAAGGGTAGGATTGTTTAAAGGATTGTTCTTCCCTTCTGGTGAGGTCGATTCGTTAGGTTGCCAATGAAGTTTAAGCTTGCCTTTTTCTTTTACTTTATCATTACTGGAAAAATCTCTAATAGTTGCGGTTAGTGTGCTCTCCTCCAACGGAGGTTGAAAAAATATTGGCGGACAGAATAGTAAATTAATGGGCTTATGAGCTTTGTAAAGCGGTTCGTCATTTAAATGGTAAGGGAGAGAAATTTGAAAGATACTATCCTCATAACAGAACATGAATATATGCATGGGCAAATTGTCCTCTGGGCGACAGCGTTTGAACATATAAAAAAGCGGGTCGGAGATATATGCATGATGGGAAACATGAACTTTTGCAAATTGCCTGAAATATTCATTATTGATATCAGACACTAGGAACTTGAGTGTGTGTCGATAATTTTCAAGTTCTGAAGGATCAAGAATCGCAAAGGCCATTTTAAGAAGAATTTTAAAAATCCTGATCGGCACATAACTCTCTTTTTGAAATGGTATTATAGTGTTCTTCCCGTCCCTAATAATTTCTTCTGAAAACGAAAAACAAACGACATTTTGGTCCATGTCTGTAGATATTTTCTCGGCTGTCACAGGACAATTTGGAACTTTATGATCCGGGATATGGTAGTTCCTACTAAGAGCTGTTACAGTTCTCATTAATCCGGTGTACGCCGCTAGACTAGTCTCAAAGGTTGCAAAGGTGCTATTACATTCGTCACACTCCCAATCACAGACCCAATGAATATTACCGATGAACTTTGGCATTACATGGGCCGTTTTGTTGAACGTAGCCTCTGGTTGCTTACGGCCACAATATCTACAACTCCGTTGTGGTTTTGGAAGAAAACCTTTAGTGTTGCGTTGTATAGGAAGACGTTTAATTGTTTCCAAACCGTAGTGATCTAAAAAGACTTTAAAATCGCCGACACATTTTGTGTAAGTATAAACCGGAGGGACATTTTCCATTTGCGTAAAGGTAACTATTGCTAGACGTTAAATTTTATTACGCTAACTTCCTCTACAGAAACTATCTAATGATTGGATTTTCCTTATATTTAATATAAGTATCAATATCTGTGCACCTTGCTCATTATCAACTTACGTGAAGAACGCTCTCTTTATATTGCTGATCGTCTGCTGTACGTCAGGGTTTTCCCAGACCAATTTGCTCGTAAATGCTGATTTTTCAGATAATAGCGGCTGGTCAACCTCTGGAGACTTTTATTACAATGATATTGCCACCTGTAGCTCATGTCTAGGGTATGCATATTTCACAAATAGTTCCGCGCTTGGAGGAAATAATTTGTTTGGGAAACTATCACAATATGTCACACTACCTCAAAACGCTTCCTCCATCACTTTTAGTTTTAGCTACAATATAACCACTCAAGAGACCGGCTCAACGCCCAGAGACACATTATACGTAGATTTCTTCCAGGGTAGTAGTAAGGTATTTACTGTATTTGAACTGACAAATGTTCACAAGACGAGTGGATATGTGTCCACTGCTACAATCACGTTGCCGAAGTCGTTGTACGGCGAACTAGTACAACTTAGGTTTACTGGAATGACAAATTCTTCTAACCCAACGGTCTTTCGCATAGATAATGTCAAACTATTGGCCGCAGTACCAAATGGTACAAATACTGGTAGTGTGACGTGGATCAATGGGTCTGTCCCTCCCGCCAATGTAAGGAGTGCGGCAGAAAATTTGGCTCAAAATGGGCTAATCAATAATGTTATTGATGTAACAAAGCTTAGCAATATGAAGCTAGCAACGGCAGCAAAATATGTTCTACGAGCACTTTATCGTAACTCTGTTCCTATAGCCCTTCCAACAGACTATTATCCTGCAATCATTGGTGATATGGGGAAATTGTCGCCGGAAGATCAGCAAGCTATCAATGCATTGTACTTTCTGGAATCAGGTGACGGTCGCTCCTGTATATCCAGAGATTATGCGATGGTGCAACCTAATAACGTTTTCAGGATTGGAGCGGCCGTGAAAATGTTGTGTGAGGCTTGGAACATTGAACCGGATATGGACGGATTTGATATATACAGCCACAACCCAAGCACTTTTCTTTCAACCTCGGTACGGAAAGACGATTATAATTATGGGTATTTCCAAGAGCTCAATAGGTTCGGGCTTCTGGACGATTATGTCAAGAATGGAAAGCTTGCATACGATAATGTAGGAGAAGTTTTTTTGGTATTAATGAATGAACTATTTGAGTTCAAGGGTAAGCCGTCGATACCCTCTGCTGGAGATTTCTATAAACCAAACAATATTTCTCTGGATAATGCGAGTACCGAAACGGATATCAGCCGAGCGGTATTTAATACATATGAAGGAGGGGGATTTTCCATTCCAAGCGCTGGATTCGGATTGCATTTCGGATATAGCTATCATTCAGATTGGATTGAGCTCCCTTCATTAGCCTATAATCAGTTTTCAAGTACCTACGGTAATTATCGTGATCATAGAGCAAAGCAGCGAACTTTTCCACTCGGTATGGGATGGACGCATACTTATAATATTTATGCCCAGGCGATTTTTGACGATGATGACGAGGACAAATATCTCCTGCTCCGTTGGGGTGACGGTAGTACTCAAATTTATGACGTTCAAGAAAAAGAATTCATTAGTGCAGGTGTCTACGATAAGTTAAAGATCCTCAATACGGACAAGGGGCATATTACAAAATTCGAAATCACTTCAAAGAGCCAGGTCAGAACAACCTTTGAGGAATTTACCAACGAAAAGGGAGTGCCATCACTATACACTGTCAGAAATATAGTTGATCTGAATAATCATTCGTTAAACTTTGAATATGAAGATTCTGATTGTACAGATGCTCAAGGCGGTTGTGCGGGATCAAGTGTCAAACGGCTGCGTTTAGTTACGGATAGTTTCTCTGGGAGATCGCTACAGTTCTCCTATCAGGCAGGAACAGATCTGTTAAGTAAGGTCACCGATCCATTAAATCATACCGTTAAGTTTTCGGTAGACAAGCATTCTCTTAATCTGAATTGGGTGGAGAATGCGAAAAGTTTCAGGACGAAATATTCGTATGGTGGCTGGGACGGAGAGAAACATCTGCTTTTGGAAATACAGAGACCACGTGGAAATATAATAAACAATACCTACGAAGATCGAAAGCTTAAAAAAACGCAAACAACCGATTATGTCGTTGATGTAGATTTTTCAGCCTCCTACACGAAATCATCAAAAAGCACGAGCACTTCCGTTACTTATACTCCTTCTTCTGGTGATTCCTACACACGTAAGTATACCCATAACAGTAAAGGCACAAAGCTTACCGTTACGTCTGCCAGCAGTTCAATCACTTACACTTATGGTGATGACGACAATCCGACCTTGCCGACAGGTATAAAAAATAATCATACGAATATTTCGGAACGGTATGAATATGACAATCAGGGAAATATAGAAGAATATAGTATTACTGGGGGGGCTATCAAGGCCATAGATAAGTATACTTATAACAATAAAAACCAGGTACTCACTCACACCTGGCCGAACGGGTATAAAATCACCTATACCTACGATAGCCGCGGCAACCTTACGAATGAAACCGGAAATCACTATTTAAAGGAGTACGGCATAAACTCGAATGGCGCAGTTTCCCATTACAAGGATCGGAGTGGAGTAACAACGCAATTCGGATACAACCAATATGGTAATCTCAATAAAATCTCAATTGATGGCGTCTCTGGACAATATCTTGCCGAATATGACGGTATAAGCAGGATCAAGAAGGTAACGGATGCAAACGGTATTGAAATCGAGTATAGCTTCGATGAAAATGACAACCTTAAACAGATAGTCCAAGATCCTTCTGGATTGAATGTTATTACAAAATATGAGTATGATGAAAACGATAATGCCGAAGAAATCACTCCTCCTAAAGGCTTGGCTACCTCACTGGAATATAACGACAACGATGAATTGATTGAGGAACGGCAAGCTGACCTGATCCGTATCTGGAACTATAATAAAGATGGCAGTGTAAAAAACTATACTAATAAGAGCGGCGAACAATTTTCTTATTCATACTTTCCAAAGGATGATAAGAATGAGGGAAAGCTCAAATCAAATGGCTCGCAGGTTTTTACTTACGATAAAAATACCCGACTTCTTACGGCAGTAAGAAGCGCTCTGAATACTGATGAAATAAAGTTTAAGTACGATGATCTTCTCCGCATTAACAACATTGCCTTTACCGGGAAAGACACCAAAACGGAAGTGGTCTATACTTACGATATTTCGGGAAACATCACCAAAATTGCACTTCCCGGTGATAACAGATTCACTTCCTACGAGTATGATGAACTCAATCGAACAAAAATTATCAAAGACTGGTTGGGGAAGAAAATTGTTACCTACTCATATACCCCAAATAGTCTTCTCGAAGCTGAGGAATACGGAAATGGTGTAACAGTAAAATATCATTACGATTCAGCCAACAGGCTTGATAGTATTTATAGTAAAGATAAGGATGGTAAGCTCTTACATGCAATCGGTGCAACTCTTGATAATAATGGTAACCACATTAGGGAATCGTATTATGTAGATTATAAAGTGACACCTGGTCCATCTCAGGGTGGAAGCGGCCCCAATCAATATAATTATACTTACGCAGATAATAGCCGGCTTATAAAGGTAAATACCTCTACTGTCAAAAGTGATGAAAATGGTAATGTGGAGAATATCCCTTTTTCAGGATTCAACGATGCTACATATGATAAGCAGGATAACCTTGAAAGTGTAACGATTAACGAAAAGTCCCGTAAATTTTTATACGACCCACTTGAAAACCGATATGGCAATGACTCTCTGAGATACACGCTTGACCTCCTCAACAATGCCAATGTATTACTAACGAAAAGGGAGGGATCCAATGATATTCAGCAGTTGTATGTTCATTCTCCCTTCGGATTAGTATGTAGTATCGATCCAAACACTGCGGAACCGACCTACTTTCTCTATGACTTCCGGGGAAGTACGGTTGCTACTGTTGACAAAGACCAAAAAGTTACCAGTTATTATAAATACGATCCTTTTGGGCAGATTAAGGAAACATCTGATTTAACCAAGACAAACCCCTTTCTTTTTGTTGGAAAATATGGTGTAATGTATGAGAGCCCTAATCTTTACTATATGAGGGCTCGGTATTATGATGCATTCTCTGGAAGGTTTGTAGGAGAGGATCCGATATGGGGGACAAATTTATTTCACTATGCTAATAATAATCCAATTTCAAACATTGATCCAAATGGCAAGCTAGCCTTCCTACTGCCGGTAGCTTATGCTGCTTGGGAAGCTGGAGTTCTGGACGCCTTAATTGCGATATATGTGAATAGCAGCGCCCATTTCTCGCAAGATCAAAAGGATGCTGCATGGGCAGGGGTGGTTACTTCGGCAACTTTACCGGGAGCTATGTATTCTGTGCCCGCAGTGTCCCTCGCAAGTAGGCCAGCACAATTTTCCGATGATCTTGTTCATGGTGCCCAACAATTATATCCTAAAAAAGCAAACCTTACCGAGTTACACCATATTACACCTAAATATTTAGGAGGACCGGCTGCAGGTTCTGTTGTTCCGTTAAATGGATCATATCACCAACTTATCACGAATGAATTTAGAGCTTTATGGCCTTATGGGCAAGGTATACCTAGTGCAGAGGAACTGCAACGTATTTTACAACAGGTATATTCTAAATTCCCCTTACCGCCAGGCTATTGATTGTTATTATGAAAGAAGTATTTTCATTTAGAATAAATATTGAATACGCACACTCACTTTTTAATAGTGGAGAAGGGAAAGCCTTGGGTGATTCAGTAAAAGTAGTTGAGTTAACTAAAGAGGACCCCAAGTTCAAGGATATTGGTGTTTTTTCGCAGCAGTTAAAGAAAGAAAGTAATAAAAGTTTTTTCTTTGGTTGGAAGATTGCTAGGAAATATAGCAATAAGGAATTATCAACTGCTCAATTATTTCAAATAAAAATAAAAGAAACGTTGCTTACTGCTGGTGAGGAATGTGGGACTACTTATGATGAGGGTAAAGCATGTGATATATGCGGAGCTAATGCAATACAAATCAGCCCGCTTTTCTTTAAAAAGGGAAATTTTCCGAAAAGCGATATTGCTGTGACCATTGCGGGCGAATTGATTGTATCGCAAAAATTCATTACTGCATTTAAAAATCGAAGGTTAAAAGGTGCGCTTTTTGGACCAATAATAGTCAATGGCAAGACTTCTAAATTCTCTCAATTAATTGTTCAGCATGATTTAGAGCTCTCAGGAAATACTGACGCGGGTATTAATCCTTTTGATCGTTCAATTTCGAGTGGAGATGAAGTTTATAAGTGCCCAAAGGGACACACAATCGGTTTAAATCTTCTATCTGAATTATATGTTAAAAATTCTCTAAAAGTTAACGATTTTGATCTTTTCGCTACTAAGCAGAAGATAGGCGTAAGGCGAGGATTATTACGGCCGCAATCTCTAATCCTGTGTACTCATGCATTTCGAAATATGGTAAAAGAGGAAAAATTAAATGGGATTATTTTTGAAATTGCTCACATAGTATAGACGCCTTGAAAAAATATATTGTTTGGATGTTTTGTATGATTAGCGCTGCGAACGGTATTGCTCAATCCGTACAATATAAATATGATGCAGTAAATCGTCTTATCCAATCATCAACCGATTGTATCGGTGTAAAATATGAATATGATCCTAACGGCAACCGAAAGTCTTTTACAAAGGTTAGTATTCAAACAGATGAGGCATATGTAAATGAGCGATGCGGTAACGACGGTCAAATCACTCTTAAACCTACAGATACTACTGCACGATATGAATACCAATGGAGTAATGGCAAGACAACCGCAAGCATCCAGAACCTCACAGGCGGTTCGTATAGCGTGGTAATTAAAGATAAGCCAACCGGATTCACTTGTACAAGGTCATTTATTATAACCTCAGCATTCAAAGACTCCGTTAGCGTAGAACAGCAAAATATTGTCTGCAACGGGGCAAATAACGGCAAGGCAAAAATTAAGATCACAACCCCCCATCCACAAGGGTCATATCGGTATAAATGGAGTACCCTAACAGATACGGCCTATACTACACTTGACTCTTTAAATAATCTTAAGACGGGAAGTTATTCCGTCTCCATTCGCAATACTGCAACTGGCTGTGTCAACACAGTCAGTTTTTCAATTACAGAACCGCCTTTGATTGTTACCGGAACTTCTAAGACAGATGCATCGTGTCCGACCGCTACGGATGGAACGGCAAAAGTAGATGTCCTTGGTGATCCTGCCGGATATAGCTATTCTTGGACGGGTCCATCCGGTCCCAAAACCACTCAGACAGTCAGTGGTCTTGCTGTGGGAACGTATACAGTTACAGTTATTCAAAATACAACAAACTGCAGTGTGACGCGGACGGTGAAAATTGAGCCAATTCTCGCTGCAGCTACCATTACCGCCGGAGGATCCACTACATTCTTTACCGGCAAGAACGTGGTCCTTTCAGCCAATACCGGCTCCGGTTATTCGTACAAATGGACAAGAAATGGTACTGACATCCCTGGAGCATTGTCCTCGTCCTATACCGCCACCGAAAGCGGATCGTATACCGTGTCAATTACCTTAAACGGCTGCACCGTGTCCTCCGCACCCATTGTTGTAACTGTTACATTTACTCTTCCTGCTACAAACTTTAAAGTTGCAGCAACAGCAAAGAGCTGCAGGACGAATAATAATGGGGCGATAGCCATTAGTGCAGTTGAGCAGCTTAATTACACGGCAACCGTCACTCATGAAAAAGGTTCTCCAAAGCAATTCACCTTTACGAACTCATTAGATATCAAGGATCTTTCTGCGGGAAAGTATAGCGTTTGCATTACGGTTGCCGGCAAGAGCGACTATAAACAATGCTTTGACGTTGAGATAACCGAACCGAAGGATCTTTCTGTTTATTCCTTCGTTGACAATTCAAAGAAAATCTTGGACTTGGTATTAGATGGCGGAACATCCTATCAAATTACATTAAATGGAACGGTTTATACCACGTCACAAAATAAAATCTCATTAAATCTTCTTGAAGGTCAAAACCAGCTTCGTGTTATTGCAGATAACCTTTGCCAAGGGGTATACGAAAGAACTTTGACGCTATCGAATGATATTGTGACCTATCCCAATCCATTTGAGCGACAGTTAACCGTTAATCTAGGCAATAATACGTCAAAGACTGTCGCGCTTGAAATCAGAAATGTAATTGGCATTTTAGTATATTCCGGAGAGTTTAAGAATACTCAAGGAACTATATCAGTTGAGCTTCCGGAGATGGTCACGGGCGTATATACATTGAGCCTGGCGCTAGACACTTCAGAGATTATTTATAGGAAAATAATACGGAAATGAAACACTGGATTATATCGGTAGTATTAGTTTTTATGGTGTTTGGTTGTAAGAAGGACAAACCACCACTGCTCCCCGCTAAGGCTATCTTAGTGTTTCCTCTGAAGGATGAGGCTTGCAATACTGGCGTCAGTATCTCTGCAACAGAAAGTGCTGTCACTT
The DNA here is from genome assembly GCA_964529165.1 of uncultured Sphingobacterium sp. Lineage (GTDB taxonomy): Bacteria > Bacteroidota > Bacteroidia > Sphingobacteriales > Sphingobacteriaceae > Daejeonella. Next base: position 21,513 of record CAZGWG010000009.1, on the reverse strand, counting down.
TACGATGGAACGCGGCTGCCAATACTGATAGCTATGAATTAAATATTAAGAACCTTGAAAGTGGAGTGAAGACATTGCATCAGACGACACAAACCCAACTTGAATTGCCACTTCTTAAAAACGCCCCCTATTCCTGGTATATTGTATCGAAGTCTTCCAAAGTCCCCGATATCGCTGAAAGCGCTGTGTGGAAATTTTATAATTCAGGGCCAGGAGTCACTACTTACGCACCATTCCCCGCAGAGATCATTGCCCCTGCTTATGGGCAGAATATAGCAGCTGTAGCAGGAAAAATTACATTGTCTTGGAAAGGGAGCGATGTAGATGGCGATCTCGACAGGTATGACATTTATTTAGGTACGAGCGGTACTCCGACCCTATTACAAAAAGGGGTTACGGCCACAACTCTTTCGGATATTGCAGTCGCATCTAATACTACCTATTACTGGAAGATAATCACCATAGATAAAAAGGGTTTTACTTCCGATTCAGGGGTATATCAGTTTAAGGTTAATTGAGTATAGATCCGTAAATATTATGGCAAAAAAAGATAAAGCGTTAACAAACGCACAAATAGCAGGAATAGTGGTCACGGCTGTAGTAGTAATTGGGCTATGGGGCTTAAATTGGTACCTTCTCAGGGAAAATACGGACGGAGGAACTTTTGGAAACAGAGGAACTTTTGGAGATATGTTCGGTGCTATTAATGCATTGTTCTCCGGCTTAGCATTCGCAGGCATCATATTCACGATATTATTGCAGCGAAACGAATTAGAGTTGCAACGAGAAGAACTGAGAGAAACTCGTCAAGAGTATATAGAACAAAATAGAACTTTGCGCCTACAACGATTTGAAAATACATTTTTTAACATGCTCAATCTGCAAAATGAAATTGTAAAGAATCTACAACATTTACAGCATGAAGGAAGAAAGGTTATTGATTTAGATGCAAAAAGGCAACTTTATGCAATGCTTTATATTCAAAACTTCCGAGAAACATATGGAAATATTCCTCAACCAAGTAATACTATCTCAGAAATGCCAGAGAATTTGTCGAATGCAAGAGCACTTCTAGAAAATAAATACTTTCCGGCCTATTACGACTATTACTCAAATAACTTCAATCACTATTTCCGGAATTTGTATCACATATTCAAGTTTATTTACTTTTCCGAATTAGATGTTTCTGAAAAGAACTTCTATGCTTCGATTTGTAGAGCTCAGCTTTCGCAAAATGAGTTATTTGTCATAGCATTTAACGCAATCATTGAAGATTATGGGCGACCAAATTTTTTATATCTTATTAAAGAGTTTGATATCCTCCAGAATTTTGAGTGGGGAGATATTAAACCTGAAATTTACAGAACATTGATTAGAGCAGATATTAGAGATGTTAATTATCCATTTAAGATGAGTAAGCCGAAACAGCGGAATTTAGATTAATGACTATGAACATCAATTATAGTCTTTGCGCTAAATCCCTTGCTAGTTGTTCCGTCAATTAACAACTTCACATAAATATGATACTTCGGCAGGTTCACAAAATCGTCATGTGAAAATAAGGGGTAGAATTCCTGCTCCATAACTTTTGCATCTGATGTGCCTAATCGAAAGCAGATAATTGTACCTACATTTCCCAACACTGCATTCTGCACTTCTTCCTCAAGTTGCTCCAAATATTGGTGTGTCAGAAAGAGTCCTAGGCCATATTTCCGCACTTCTGAGAGCATTGTGGCGAATGAACTAGACATAAAAGAATGGGCTTCATCTAGATAGAGAAAGCACAGTTTTCTTTCACCTTCGGGTATCGAAGCTCTTCGCATAGCTGCCATTTGAATAGTGGTAGTGAGAATGCTTCCTAAGAGCGTAGAAACGGTTTCTCCAATCAATCCTTTGGAGAGATTACAAATAAGGATTTTGCTTTCACTTAGCACTGTATCAAGGGATAGACCCGTCTGCTGTCCCACAATACCCCTCAAAGTTGCATTTGCATTAAATACTCCCGCTTTATTGAGTATCGGCATAATGGCATCAGTTCGGAGTGTTGCAGAATAAGTGTCAAACTCATTATGCCAAAAAGAAAGGATCTGGGCATTATCAGTGAAATGAAGCACCATGTTTCTAAAGGTCTTATCGAGCAAGAGCGGCTGAATGTCCAAGAGCGTTGCTCCTTGGTATTCAAGGAGTGTCAGGACGGCGTAGTGAAGGATATATTCCATTCGTGGCCCCCATGAGGAAAACCACAACTTCTTGAAGGTGATTACAATCTCAGATGCGACAAGATGGCGTTGTGCGACAGGAACATCAGCAAACGGATTGAAGCCCAACGGTTCTGGGCTTGTGGCATCGAAGTATATGACATCCTGTTTTCTATGCTCTGGAATAGCCCTTAAAATTGTTTCTGCGGTGTCTGAGTGAGGGTCAATGACAATCACTCCATAACCTTTGTGTATGTCGTCCAGAGCCATGTTTTGAAGGAGGGTAGACTTGCCTACACCCGTCTTTCCTAGGCAATAGATATGTTGCAACCTGTCCTTGGGTTTTATACCAAAGAGTTTGTTCTGATTTCTGAAGTTGGTGATGCCGATGGGAGTGAAAGGGTGGTATTCATACATTCCTTAAGAGTATGAAAAAGGAATATTCAAAAACAGCCACCTTCATTTCGTTTGAAAATGAATACAAGGTGCCTTCTCTATCAGGGGTGGTACTGCCACAATGAGAGTGCAGAACAGTCTCTATACAAACAACCGAATGCCGTACTAGATCATATAAGCCCGTTACAGCGGTTCTTTTTGCTATATATGGACGAATGCCGTTACTCGGCGCGCATGAGATCAGAAACACTGCGGGGGTACAAAGCAGTTTTTGATCTTTTTTTGAGAGTAATGCCCGAAGTTACTGATATTGAAGATTTGAATGCTAGCATACTGAATGAGTTTTTTAAGCGCATTGAAACCCGCCAAAGGATGGTCGGTAAAATCATCAAAACAGGAGTGCGCCAATCAACCATTAAGACACAACGTAGCAAGTTGAATGTATTTTTTGTATGGCTATGTGCAAAGGGCTATCTGGAAGAAAATCCGCTTAAACGCAGTCCTGCTCCAAAGGTTAGATACGATGATTTCAAAAGGCTAAAGGATCACGAAATCAATAAGATCTATGCCGCAATTGTACAGTATGATGCTCCCGTATTGTTGCTTCGTAGAGATATCGCTATCGTCAGTCTTCTGATACATTGTGGGTTAAGAAAAGGCGAACTTTTAGGGCTACAGGTTAGCGACATTGATTTTGATAAAAAACAGATAACTATCAGAGGAGAAACTTCAAAATCAGCAATAACAAGATATCTCCCGCTTCATTCCACGCTTGTCATGCATTTAAAGGATTATTTAAAAGCTAAGAGAGATCATAATCTCAAAACCGAATACCTCATTGTTACAGGGAAAGGAGACGACAGATTCACTCCTCATGGGTTAAAACACTGGACAAAACGGCTAGAGGAGAAATCAGGACTAGACTTTCACCTTCATCAATTCCGACACACATTTGCGTGCAAACTAGTTGAAGCTGATGTGAACCTATTTAAAATACAAAAATTGATGGGGCACTCAGACATAAAAATGACGATGAAATATGCCCGTTCTTTAAAGACTGAAGATATGGCGGACGATATAGGAAAAATATCATTTTAACGGAGCTGGCAATATTGTCGATCTTCCGATATGATTGAAATAAGCCGTTCGGCTTATTATTAGATAATTCTAAAGGCATCTCCGAACAATTGCTTAGGTGAAAAACAGGTCGTTTAAAAACAACTGTTTTCAGTATTGAAATACAATTTTAGCTATAGTATATAAGGTTTTTATGGATAAAACCCCACTTCATGTTTCTTTTAAGGAGACGGTCGCGGGTTCGAATCCCTCTGGGGGCACAATTCTTATAGTTTAAAAGCTATTTTGAGAAAACACTCATTTTGAACGACCACCTCCTGTGGTGAACAGGTCGTTGGCTTCAACAACTACTTCGGAGATACATTGCTAAACAACAATGAATATTCAAATTTTGCTAGAGCAGTTCTGCGATTATTCAACTTCTATCCGGGGATATTCAAAAGATACTGTACGTAGGTACAGATTTGTCATTAAGAGCTTTTGCCGACTTGCGGGGGTTAGTGAGGTCAAACAAGTTACGGAAGACAATGTAAGAACTGTTTTCTATCACGGAAGAACTGAGCGTAAATGGTCGGTAAATACTTTTATTGTCTATCACAAGACCTTACTCGTCTTCTTCCGGTGGTGTATTAAACAAGGATATATGGAGAATAATCCCATTCTTGATATAGAAATACCGAAAATGGAGAAACGCTTGCCGTCGAAGCTTTCGAAGTCAGATACGATAAGATTGTTAGAAATCGTATGTAACTTTCCTTATGAATACAAGTTCCTCCGGTATAGGAATCATGCAATATTCTCGACTTTCATTTTCGCCGGATTGCGGAAACAAGAGCTTTTGAATTTGAAGTTTACCGACATAGACTTAGAAAATATGACGATTTTCATTAGGCAGGGCAAGGGCGGCAAAGACCGGATAGTACCTATCAGCCATACCCTGGCGCAGAGCCTAGATAAATATATTGGAGAAAGAAGGAGGCTCAAAAAATGCAATCCTGAATTCTTCTCTTCCCTCCGAGGCGATATTGGATTTACTGAAAACGGGCTTAAAAAGCTTATTGAGCAAATACGCAAAGCGCTGGGCATATACTTTAGTGCTCACAAGCTGAGACATACATTCGCAACACAAATGCTTGAGGGAGGATGTGATATTTACAGCCTTTCGAAGATGATGGGGCACAGTGATATCAAGACGACAACTATTTATCTTTCGGCTACCGCTGAACATTTGAGAAATCAAATGGCAAAACATCCCATGAATGAGTGACTGGCTCCTAGTTCTAACAATATCTTAGTGGCTTCCCTCTTGGGAGTGCATTACCAAGATCGGCTTTCTCACTGGAAGGTCGTGGACAAGCGTGCCAAATCCACTGAGGTTGTGCAAAATCTATGGTGTAATGCTCGAACAGCTTTACCTGGACGTACAGCATGACCAAAAATAAATGATATATTCAATGTATGGAGCTCACAAAGGAACAACTAGAAGCTAGACGTATCCAAACCATCAAAGAATTTGATGGCATCTGGCCACCAAATGAAGTATTTTATATAAAAGCCATAGTCTATACAGCGGGTATCGCACATGACGCATTCGTCAGATTTGAAGAAGCAGTAATTGAAGAAGATAGCGGAAGTGCTGTCGCCTTTATCCAAGAGGCATTAACACATGTAGCGGCATTATCAAGATTTTTTTGGCCAGCACGTGATAAAGGAGTTTACAAGGCCAGGGCAGCAAAACTACGAGCCACATTTGGCTTGGACGAACAATCCCCCTTGGCTGATCGCCAATTGCGTAATGCTATGGAACACTTTGACGAACGTCTTGATGAATTTCTTTTATCGATCCCAATAGGAACATTGTATCCAGGTCCTATAATGGGTCCAGTGTCACTAAATACCCGACCGCGCGTAGCGTTTCGATTGGTTGATCCCGATAAAGTGTCTTTTGTTCTCTTAGGAGTAGAATATTCATTTGGATTGCTACAGGTGGCAATACGGGAAATCTTAGAGAAAGCATTGCATATGGAAAGGAACGGGGGGCGTTTACGGCCAAAGCGGTAATATGTTATTTTCCATATATGGTGCGCACTAGTAGAGGAGGTGAGAACTTCAGACTGTAAAAAACAGTAATTAGTCGAGTTTAAAGAGAACTAACTGATTGGTTCGACAAGGCATAAATTTATATATTTATATAATGCAGAACATTGGTATAAAGTGTTAAAATAACAACTATGAGTATAAATTATAGCTTTGAAGGTGTGCCTGAATTAACTCTTCCACCCTTGGAATTTGGACCAATTAAACAGTCGATTGGGCATATTATGCACATCCTTAACACGGGTGGAATTTTCCAAATTACCGGTATTGAGGACTTCCAAACCTCCCCGCGCATTAAAGAGAAGCTCTATTCTTTGTCTAACGGACAGAAAATTCTTATCTCAAAAAGGAAGAAAATGGATCTCCCTGAGGACATTGACGGTGTGCTTTTCTCAGATCCCGATTCAAATCTAAGGTGGATTGCACATCGTGAGCTAAAAGAAATTACTCAAGATATGATATCAAATGGATTAGAGAAAATATCGGAGGATATATCAGATAGTTGGAAAGGCAGATTCAGCTATAAATCAGAAGAAAAGGATGAAGAAGGAGAAATTATACAAGAAGGTCTTCGACCGCCTCAAATTGGTGGATTACATGCAATCGGTGCTCATTGGAGCTTATATCAACAGGCTGCAACTGTGGTGATGCCAACTGGTACTGGTAAAACAGAAACAATGCTCGCTACTCTTGTTGCATACTCGCCTGGAACTATGGTTGTTGTTGTACCCTCCCAGGTTTTACGAGATCAAACAGCCAGAAAGTTTTTAACCTTAGGCCTTTTAAGAAATCTTGGCAATTTGTTGCCGGGAGCAAGAAATCCGATAGTCGGTATCATTAAAAATCGACCCCAAAACGAGCACGATTTAGAAATCTTTAAGAAATGCAATGTGGTAGTATCAACTATGAGTGCGTTAGGAGATGAATCTTCTAAAATTGTGGCAGCATTAATTCCCGATCATGTGAAAACACTTATCGTTGATGAGGCTCATCATATTGGTGCAGCTGGCTGGTCAGCTTTTAGGGAGCATTTTAAGGAGAGAAAAGTTCTTCAATTCACTGCAACTCCATATCGAAGAGATGGCAAATTAGTTGATGGAAAAGTGATTTATGAATATCCGTTGCATGCCGCACAAAAGGATGGATACTTTAAAAAAATAAATTTTGAATCAGTTTATGAAATTGACCGTGATGCGGCGGATGAAGCTATCGCCACAAAGGCGTTAGGATGCTTATCGGCTGATCGGATAGCAGGATACCAACATATTATGATGGCTCGATGCGCCAATATTAATCGCGCAAAAACGATTCATGCGATATATGAACGAATTGCGCCTGATTTAAAACCAGTTCTGATTCATTCAGAAGAAGGTGAAAGTGGTACGGCTTTAAGTCAAATAAGAAGCGGTGAGAGCCGGATAGTTGTTTGCGTAAATATGTTGGGAGAAGGATTCGATCTCCCACAACTTAAAGTTGCAGCAGTTCACGACACACATAAAAGTCTTGCAATTCTTCTACAATTTACAGGAAGGTTTACAAGAAGTGCTGGACAGGCAATCGGCGAGGCAACGGTTGTGGCAAACATCGCAGACCAAGAAGTGTCATCTGCACTTGAGCGTTTATATAGCGAGGATGCTGACTGGAATCAATTACTTAGCGAATTTAGTTCTGAGGCTGCGAAAGCACATTCAGATCTTATTCAATTCCTCAATTCTTCAAAGAGATTTAATGAAGAAGATGATAGTGAAAAAACTAAAATCTCTCATCATTTGTTAAGACCAACTTTTAATACGTTGATGTACGAAGCTACATCGTTCTTTCCTAAAAAATTCATTGATGGTATTGCTAATGGAACTACTGTGCAATCAGTGTGGATTCATGACGAATCTAGGACTCTTTATTTTGTGACAAGAATAGACCCACTAATCCGATGGACAAGATCTAGAGAAATCAAGGATAGAATTTGGGATCTGTATATGCTTCATTATGATGAAGCAAGTAATCTTTTGTTTGTTTTTTCCAGTGATAAATCTTCATCCCATGAAAAAATAGCGAAAGCAGTAGGTGGAATAAAGCAGATTAACGGGGACGTTATTTTCCGGGCCCTGGGGGGCATTAACAGATTAATTTTTCAGAATGTTGGAGTGAGTAAACACGGCAGACGTAACCTTCGATATGCCATGTACACTGGATCTGACGTTGCTGAAGCTCTAAGTATTTCTGAACGTGCCGGTTCAGTCAAATCTAATTTGAGTGGCACTGGTTGGGAAAATGGTCAGCCTGTAACCATTGGCTGTTCTTATAAAGGCAGAGTCTGGTCCCGCGATCCCGGCTCTATCCCCGAACTCGTTAAATGGTGTGAAGCAGTTGGTCGTAAAATAAACGACAACACAATAGATACAGCTCAAATAATAGCAAATGTTCTCATTCCAGAAGAAATTATGACCTTGCCTGATAAGCAAGTACTAAGCATTGAGTGGCCAATAGAAATTGTTAAACAATCTGAAGAAAGGGTATCCCTTAAAAGGGATTCTGGGAGCGAGCAACCTATATCAATGTTTGATATTACATTACTAAAGACTGATCTGGTGACAAGTCAAATTGAATTCAGTGTTTCTAGTCTTGACGGAGTTTGGGCCGACCTTATTTTACTGATAGGTGGGGACGATGGATTTAAGGTTAGCAGATCATCACCAGAGCCTGTGACAATTCGAATAGGAAATCTTGCTCTTCCTATCGAAGAGTACTTTTCAAATTATCCTCCAATGATTCGTTTCGTTGACTTGTCGGAACTAGATGGCAATCTTCTAATTAAACCACAAAATACTGAGGAATTGGTTTTTCCAGAAGAAGGTTTCGAAGTGTGGGACTGGACGGGCGTAGATATACGCAAAGAATCTATATGGAAGGCCGGAACAGAGAGACCCGATTCCATACAAGCGAGAGCAGCTCAACAGTTTATTGCCGGTGGTTTTGATGTCGTGTTTGATGATGATAGTGCAGGGGAAGCCGCTGATTTAGTCTGTTTGAAGGATGAAATTGATTATATACGGCTAGCTTTGGTGCACTGTAAATTTACGGAAAATACAATTCCCGGCGAGCGTGTAAAGGATGTTGTAGAAGTTTCTTCACAGGCGGTCCGATCTGCAAAATGGAAATGGAAATTTAAGGATTTATGCCGCCATGTGCTTGAACGCGAGAAACGCTTAACATCCTCAGGGCGTACTACAAGATTTCTAACTGGAGCTGGTTCGGACATGAATAAATTTGTTAAGCTTAGCAGATTCAAAGAAATCAAGGCAGAGATAATTATCGTTCAACCAGGTTTATCAAAACGGAATCACACCCCAGATCAAACAGCAGTTTTAGCAGCTGCATATAGCTACCTCAAAGAGACTGTAGGTGTGGATTTAGAAATTATCTGTAGCGATTAGATTATCTCATGTTTGTAAAATGAACTAAGAAGTTACCTGAGGTATTTTATTGTATATTGAGGCTAATAGAGGCAGTACCTTGTACTTGTATTTCAGATATTCTTCCGGCGTAACACCCCAAAGTCCAATTATATTGTCATTTGTATGGGAAATGGAATTATTGTTTCTTCTCTCAAAGAAATCGCTTACAAATCGAACTTCCGTGCTTTTGTAGCCCTCTTCACTCATCTTTTTAGTAATATCCTTTGCTGTATGTTGCACAGAATTAAAATAAACCTGTTCGAAAAGATTTTGAAACTCGTTTAGTAAATGATTAAAACAAACATTGAAATTACTGGTTCGCTCGCTAACTCTACGCAATTTTATCTGCTGCATAATTGCAATCGAGTTGTCCATATTCAGATATTCGGCGCTATAAATTTTTTCATGCAAAACTAGACCCCGTTCAGGAATGAGAGCTGTAAGCAACAAGGATAAATACGGTTTATGTGGATTAGCCTCCGAAAGCCTTTGTAATACACTAACTAAAAGTGCCTTATATTCCCCCCATTCTTCTATTAAACCTTCCTTTTCTTTACCTTTTCTGTCCGAGATCATAAAGATCATCTGATGAATAAACTTGTCAGTTAAGGTAAGTTTCTGAAGAGTACTGCCTTCAATTTCTAAACAACTAAGAATAAAATCCAGTAACTTAAGTCTGCCTCTTTTAGTAAGCGTTGCGAGATGGTACATTACTTTTGGCTTGACAAGAAGGAAATCAATGTCTTCCAAATCATCAAATAGCCCTGAACCTTCTAACTCTTGTATTGCCTGGGGACTTTTAGAGTATGCAACGCATGCTTTTAAAATGAGCGTGTAATTGAGAAAAGCCGAAGACTTGTTTTCAAGTGTAAGTTGAGGTAGTAATTCCGTTTGTGCTTTTAAATCTTTTAGAATTCCTATGCATTCGGAAAATATTTCAGGAATAGATTTACCGGCTATATCCATTTTCAGAATAGAACCTTCATAAACATCTTCCATTTCGAACTCCTGATCAAGAGGACTATCAAAATTACTTGCGTGTAAAAAATCACGATGACTATCACTATCACTAATAACGTACCGCTCGCTTTTTGAAGGACTTATTGATAATTCCAAGTTGTCCATTAAGAACTCGGCAAAATCATTCTCAATATTATATATTCGTTTTCTTACCTCTTTAACCTCAGCGCTTTCGTCCTCTTCAAAGATTAAGTAGAAGTCGTCAACATAGCGGATATAATGATATTTTTCCTCCGATAAGTATTTGTCTACGATAAATTGATCAAAGCTGGAAAAATACACTGAGCTTATAAAATTCGAAACTATATTCTGGTTTGCAACGGGTAGTCCTAATTCACCTCCCTGAAGATATTTTAAGATTGTTAAAATGGCATCCTTGGCATCAGCGTCATAATTAAGCCCCCTTTTTGAAACTGGCGTTGCAAGATTATCGATAATCTTAATGAGAACCGTATGGTTGATTGTATAAAAAAAAGATTTTATATCGAGGGATATAGCATACTTAACTTTTCCCGGAACTGGCGTTGTCAGCTTCTCTTTTAGCTGTAAAAACTCTTTGTAGTCGTTATAGTAAAAAATATTCGATTCTGTTGGTGCTGCAAAATTAATTTTGCCTCCGTAATACACATTTATGCTTTTATTGGCGTGCATTTCCTCATCGTGAGTAAGCCGTTTGAACAACAGCTCTCGAACATAAAAGCCGAGCGAATAATACAAAATGAGGGCGTGTAAAGATAAGTAGTGAAATTCTCGTGTTTTATAAGCTCTTTGAATCCCATAATACCGTTGAGAATAAAACAAGCTTTCAAAGTAATAAAGCCCGTCACGTTTTATATAATCGTTGTAAAAAGCTTGAGGATCTATAGTATTTAAATCTTCATGCTTGTATAACGTAAAATCCAAATTGTTATACAAAGGACTATCTTGAGATAATTGATACTTCAACAGTTCTATTGCTTTAACAATATGGTATTCCTTGATGAAATGACCTATATGAAATCCTTTTGACATTGTGTTTACTTTATATCACATTAGTTAATCTACGTTAACTAAGGTAACTAATTATTTATCCCCACAATTTCGTCTTTATCAGAAATTTAACTCCCTGTCGGTATACTCTCTCCATTGATACCATTTTATTCATGGAAAAAGAACGTCGGCTTATTCCAAATAGATTAAAGATGCATCGCAAGAGAAGCGAGCTTTCACAAAAGCAGGTGGTGAAACGACTCGGCTTATATAGCAGCTCCATACTCTCAGACTGGGAGCATGGAAAAGTCCTTCCCAGTACAATCAATCTCATCAAACTCAGCATCCTGTACCGTACCTATCCCAATGAGTTGTATCATGAACTCTTTCTTGAGGTGAAGGCCTCAATGGATCGAGGGGAATTCTAACGGACAATAACTTAATACAAGGATACCTAACGGACATTTCTATTTCTGCTTTTTCTGTGCTTCCGGTGGTTGAGTGAGTGCTGCGATTATATCGAACGATCCATCGAACCATTAATAATAACGAACGAACGGTATCAACAATGAAACCAATAAAAAGCTATATGTATACGCCTCAAGAAATTGCACTCGCACATGAAATTGCCAATAAACTTAATGACACTAAATCTCTCTCGTTTTATCTCTCCTGTACCAAAAAGTACTCTCATAGAATTCTGCGAGACTTACTTACACATGTCGCATCACTCCCACAAACAAGCATTCGTACTTCTCGTGGTGCATTGTTTAATCACCTTATTACTACTCAGCAAGAAGAGATAAATGATGACGAATCATCCAATTAATATCCTCGGGCTGAGTATCGGAACCCGGAAGATCGGCATTGCCGTCTTGAAGGGAAAGGAACTGATCGAATGGGAAACGCACCTTTTCGCCGGGTGGTGGTCGGAAGCGAAAGGAAACGCTATTCTTGCACGATATGAGAAATACGTCGTCCGGAATGCAATAACGAACATTGCAATAAAAATACCCCCGGTGATTCCACCTGGTTCAGCACTAGAATACATCCTTCAACAAGTACAAGCGTTGGCAGATCGGTATCGGTGCAAAACAATGCTCTATACACGAGAAGATTTGAAGCAGCATGCTCGCCTTCACCATAGCGAGAGCTTGCTTGAGTACGCTGTACTGCAATATCCTATGCTTCGACCTGAATATGTTAGGGAGAAGGAAAGCAAAACGCAGTATCATCAGAAAATGTTTGAAGCGGTGGTTGCGGCCGAGCTCTTCAGACTTAAGGCAAAGCAATAGCGAGTATGATAATGGCCACCGAAAGGGTGGCTATTTCGTTTGAAGGAGAAATTAAGGCTCCTGTTTCATTTTCCTATGAGCAGTATCATATAACTAAATGCTCATTCAAATTGGAAACTACTTATTTGGTGGCGAGGATTGTGCCGATCTTATACGTCATAAAAACTATTAAAAAGCACATTGAATACAATACAGTCTTGTATGCTATGTGTTCTGGATCATACCCATATTCGATATGCAAACCGATGTAAATAGTTCGGACTTTCCACAGTGAATAGAGCAAGAGTCCTGGCAGAATAAATAATGCTCCAATGCGCCCTAGTGTATTGAGCTTCCTCACTTTAAAAGCAACTGATCCAAAGATAAGCGTTCCTAGTACCATAAAAAGTAGTACGACACCAATCGAAGCAATCAGGAAGCTTTTACTGAACTTGTTCAGAATGACGGTATACGCAGAGGTAATCGTAAAGTTAAGGGCATACACAATGACAAACGAAAGCGCTATAAACAATAGAAACTTGAGGTACCTGCTCAGCTTTTCCATGCAAAGAAGTTATGTGTGTATCTAATATAACTATTTGAATAACAGCAATCCAAATGAAATTTTTCCTAAATTAAATCTCAATTTCTTTCTATGACACCACACAAACGCATTGGCATCTGGCTGAGAGTCAGTACCGACATGCAGGTGTTGGGCGACAGTCCTGAACACCACGAACAACGAGCCCGGTCGTATGCTGAGGCAAAAGAGTGGCAGATAGTGGAAGTGTACCGACTTGATGCCGTCAGCGGAAAGTCCGTGATGGGGCACCCTGAAACCAAACGAATGCTCTCTGACATCAGGAATAAGCATATCAATGGATTAGTCTTCTCAAAGCTTGCCCGTCTTGCCCGGAACACCAAAGAGCTCCTGGAATTTGCAGAAATCTTCCGTACCGAGCAAGCAGACCTCATTTCGCTTTCAGAGAACATTGATACAAGCTCTCCGGCTGGCCGGTTATTCTTCACTATCATTTCCGCAATGGCAGAATGGGAGCGAGATGAAATCGCCAGCCGTGTGGCAGCATCGGTCCCCATTAGAGCAAAGCTTGGAAAGCCATTAGGCGGACAGGCATCTTTCGGCTATCGGTGGGAAGGAAAAGAACTGGTCATTGATGAAAAGGAAGCACCGGTGCGAAAGCTCCTGTATGAATTGTTTCTGAAGCATCAGCGAAAGAAGCGAACAGCGAGTGAATTAAATGCTCTTGGGTATAGAACCCGGAACGGTGCTGAATTCTCTGACACAACAGTCGGCAGACTGCTTCGTGACACCACCGCCAAAGGCGAACGGAGAGCCAACTACACCAAAAGTACCGGCGAAGGCAAGAAATGGGTTATTAAACCCACTGATGAATGGGTGGTGACAGCGTGTCCCCCCATTGTGTCGGCTGAAGTATGGAATGAATGCAATCACATTTTGGATACTCAGGAACGCAAGAACAAGCGGCCAGGAAAAACAGTGTCGCACTTGCTTTCAGGGTTTATTACTTGTTCCTGCGGGAAGCCTATGTATGTATATCATTCTGCAAAAGTGTATGTCTGCAAAGGATGCAAGAACCGTATCGCAGTGGAGGACATTGACGAAATCTATCAGCACTATCTCAAAGGATATCTCAATGACATCAACCCGGCAGAATTCCTGCAACAATCCGATGCCACACTCGCCGAAAAGAAGGCCCTCCATGATGTCACCGCCCGGAGACATGCGGAACTCTCAAAGCAAATACCTGAGCTGTTAAACATGTTCATGGAAGGCAAACTAACGAAGGAAACCTTTCCTCCAATGATTAATCCTATAACGGAGCAAGTCGTACAGTTGGAGAAACAGTTATTGGAACTTGAAGCAGAAATCTCATTTCGAGAAATCCAGCTAGCCTCTTCTGACATAGTATTAAACGATGCCAAAGAACTCTATGAGAAATGGCACACAATGCCCTTTGAAGAAAAGCGAGCAATCGTTGAAACCATCACCGACAGAATAGAGATTGGGAAAGAGGATATCAGTATCACGCTCTCATACCTTCCCTCTCTTTCCCAAAAGGGCGGAAATAGTCAACACGAGTTCAGGGATTCATCGAGGCCACCAGCATAAAACTTGCCGGATAGTTTACGGTTAGCTTAGCTCTTGAAATGCTGACTCTTCGTTCTTCCAGAGGTTGCCTCATCACTTCCAGAACGGTGCGCTTGAATTCAGGCAGTTCATCCAGAAAAAGTACTCCATTATGTGCAAGAGAGATTTCTCCGGGCTGGGGATTGGTACCGCCTCCAACCAAAGCAACATCGCTTATGGTATGATGAGGGGAGCGGAAAGGTCTGACTGTCATCAGGGAATCGGATGCGGAGAGCTTTCCGGCAACCGAATGAATCTTGGTAGTATCCAGAGCTTCATACAGGTTAAGAGGAGGTAGTATGGTGGGCAGCCGTTTGGCGAGCATGGTCTTGCCGGCCCCTGGCGGACCAATCAGGATTACATTGTGCCCTCCTGCAGCAGCAATCTCAAGGGCCCGTTTGATATTTTCCTGTCCCCTGACATCAGAGAAATCGCTATCATAATTATTGATATTATATTTAAACTCTTCCCGGGTATTGACTATGGTTCTTTGCAGTTCAAGACTATTTTCTAAAAATCCGATTACTTCTGAAAGCTTATTTACGCCGTAAACCTCAAAATCATCTACAATGGCAGCTTCCCTTGCATTTTCTTTTGGCAGGATCAGGCCTTTAAACCCATCCTGTTTACCCTGAATAGCAATTGGAAGAGCTCCCTTAACCGGTTGAATGCCACCATCAAGAGAAAGTTCACCCAGAATGAGATATTTATCCAGTTTTGTACTAAAGAACTGTCCGGATGCAAACAGAATACCAACAGCGATTGGTAAATCATATGCAGAACCTTCTTTACGGATATCAGCTGGAGCCAGATTTACAATAATCCTTTGCCTTGGCATGTGAAAAATGGAATTGTTCAGGGCGCTTTCAATCCTTAGCATACTCTCTTTCACTGCATTATCGGGAAGACCGACAACGAAATAATTGAGTCCGCCACTAATATTAACCTCAATAGTTATTGTGATCGCTTCAATTCCAAAAACGGCGCTTCCAAAGGTTTTTGCTGGCATGGTTGCATAATTTATGTAACCATTTGATTGATAGGACTTATGTATTTAGTAAAAGGTAGAAAGGAATGAGGGAACGGTATTTTTACCGGGATGGTAGGAAGCCTAAGAATATAAACGAGTGTGGTGGATAACACCAACCAGAGGGAATGTTTTTGTCGCCTTTTTTGTGGGAGAAAATGAGGTAGAAGAGAAATCCTCCTATCCCAAATAGGTATTCCATGATAGCGTGTTTAGGTTGAATTAATCTAAAGAGAAATTTGGAATATTCCTAATTGGATGAGTCTCATAGCACTTTATTTTACGCTTTTGCACATAGTACAAAACTGTATTTCGTCCTTTGTTAGAGTGTGTTGATGTTGGGCAAACCACAGTGTGTCCTCCGACTTAGAATTATTGTTTCTTGTTGATTGGTTATATTTAATTTTATCTTACAAAGGTACTCTCGTACCGCTGTGGATAAACTTTTAACATTTCCGTCAATTGAAACAGCTTCAGTGACCGGACATCTTTTGGCCCGAGCGCCTCCTAGCGTCAAACAGTGCTCTCATCTATTAATAGAATAACCATCTTAAAATCTATAACTATGAAAAAACTATCATGTATACTAGCATTCTTTTTATTAGTATTATCCTCCACTATTTCCTCTTGTAAAAAAGAACAAGGCGGCGCTACACAAACTGGCCCACCAATCCCAAAAGTTGACAGTAAAGCCGACAATGAGACCCTGGCGTCCATTAAAGCGATGGGATATAAAGATTCAGAAATCGTGGACATAGGTGATATGTATGTAGTCGACGGGGATATTGCATTTCCTAAAAATCGTAAACCTTCTTCAAAGAACAATAATTCCTCCACACCAACTACGAGCCAGTGGTCTACAGCAAATTCTGTCGGATATAATGTTCAAAACATTGTAATTCAACTTCACTCCTCAATGGCCGGATATGAAGCTGTGCTTGATTCGGCGATTGCTATATGGAACGGAATACCAAATTCCCGTTTGACTTTCAGCGTGTACGACGGAAGTATTCCGGTGACGACATATTTTGTTGAAACATATTATGTAACCGGTTGCAGCGCAGCTGAACTCCCGTATAACGGCCTACCTGGCATTAATATTCGTTTTAGACGCTCGGGCACTGATCTCCTGAGTTTTGACCAACAGGTAACTACACTTGCCCATGAAATTGGGCACGTCATTGGTTTCAGGCATACGGATTGGTATGGCACAGAAGCGGCTACAGGTACCGATCCGAGCCCTCATGGTATCGCCTTGTATAATGCGATGCATATTTTAGGAACACCCACTGGAACCGATACAAACTCGCTTATGAACACACCAAGTTGCGGTAGTTCAACTATATCAGCTTTGTCGCCCGCTGACATCATTGCCTTAACCTTCATGTTCCCCGCTAATGTTCCAGCTTCGGGAACGATTCCAATTTTCAGGTATTTGGGCGGTGAGGATCACTTTTACACAAACGATTACTCGGATCTTGGGAACGGCAGCCAGTGGTGTTGCGGCAATTATATTTTTGAAGGCATCGGCTTTTTCGCCTTCAGTTCTCAGGTTACGAGTTCGGTGCCGGTATACAGATTTTACAATAGTAGTGTACATGATCATTTTTACACTACTACCTACGGTTCATATGGCGGCTACACTTATGAAGGTATTGAATTCTATGCCTATACCAGTCAAATTAATGGGTCCGTACCCGTGTACAAATACTATGCTTCCGGATCGGGAGATCATTTTTATACGAAAAACCCCAGCGAATTCGTACATGGGTCGGGCGGGTATGCTTATGAAGGAATTGCTTTTTATGCTTATTAACGAAACAACAAACTTTGTGATTCAGTGAGGTAGTTTGATTTAACTCTACAGGGAATAAAAACGGCAATTTCTGAAATTGCCGTTTTTACATTGTCTCACCTTCTATTAACGTCAAACTTATGTTGCTTTTTACCGAATAGTTTTCTACTTAATTTTGTCCAGATAGTTGGTTTCTTCAATTCTGTTGGTTTGTAATCGGGAAACCTCTGCTCACCCCGTCGAATGTGAAATACTTCATTACGTTTCAGCTTTTCAAAAATAACCATGCTGTCATAGAAGTGTATTGAGTTGATATGTCTCGTGTTGTCGTTGATTATAATTTTACTTTGGTCGTGAAGGTGGTGGTCATAAAGAGAGTCGATAAGATTCTTTGCGTACTCTATAAAACTTGTCGACTTTTTTAAACCACCGTGGAATTCATACCAATAAGAGGTATGGGTATCTTCCACAATGTAAACGCCACCTTCTTTTACCTTAGAGTATAATATTTCAAAAGAGGTCTTTTGTTGAATCATAGTATGCCCCCCGTCATCAATAATGATATCAAGATCGGGCATTTGGTCCGTTATCTCGGTTAAAAAGGCTTTATCACTCTGTGAACCGATAAATATGTGTACGTTGTTTTCCTCAAACTGCTTACACTCAGCATTTATATCGATGGCATAAATTGTGACCTGATCACCAAAATATTTTTTCCATAATTGCAGGGACCCGCCCTGTGAGACCCCAATTTCTAATAAGTTAATTTTTTGACCTTTATATTTTGAAAAATACCGTTCATAAATTTCAAAATAATGGTCCCACTTATGTATAAGCGGCCCTTCGTGGCTGTAAAAGATTTCCTTTAATTCTTGGTTTTCCATAGGATACAGATAATACTCAAAGATATAAAAGAAATTTGCGTGTTAAAATACGTCTATGATACCCCCATTAATGAGGTTTTTGGAAATATAATTTATAGTCCTCTACACACTTACCCATTAATCCCTCATCAGAAAAGCTAAAATATCCCTCACTGCTCAGTATGATATGCTCTAAGCCCATAATATCTAAGAGGTTCCTCCTGCACAGAGCCTGTGAGTCAGATCAATATCTAATTGACTGGGCCGGGGATTTCCCTAAGGTTGGTGTTGTCCCAACCATAGTTAATAAATGTGCGGGCTCACGGCTATATTGGGCTATAAAGGTAAAGGTACTGCCCTGGCTATTTAGTAAAACTATACCCAAAAGAAACGCCAGCAAAATATGGGTCAAGAGTTCCGCCTCCACCTATTATTGGAGTCCAGCCTACCCGCAAGATAAAACCTTTATTAACGGGTTGGAAGCGGTAAAGAACATTCAAGTTTCCCCAGGCGTTCATTCTCCGATCATCCAGTGTTTTTTGGATAGCATATTCCGGAGTAATTCCTATGCCGGTTTCCATCCCGCTACGGCCTCTGCCAAAAACATAGTTGACCATTAAGGGTACTGCAACACGTCTTTTAAATTCATCTTTGTTGCTTTCATAAGTTGTGCCAATTCCGAGTCCTACCCGTACACCTAATCCGTCAATTCCGGATTTTATTCTCCGATCGTAGTTTAGGGAAAACAGACCTCCACTGCCGAGAGCTTCCAAAAAAATGACCTGACGAATCAGCCCATCAGAAGATTCAATGACTTTTTCATTCTTCCGGACATTGTAGCCATATTGGACGCGGATGCCAGTAAAGTCTGTTACAGGCTTGAAATTTGTCTGGAATGTATTCCCATTATCAGTCGTAGCAGTAAACTGGCCACCCCCGGGTTTGGATAGGCCGAGATTGCTAATCAGACTGATACCAATGCGACTTTTTGAGTTTATCGACATTATGTAGCTTATTCCACCGTAAATATTTGACTGGAATTTAGTTTGGTATGGCGCAACACTGATTTCAAAAGTTGAAAATTCCGATGGATTGGTCGACTGATAATTGTAACCATAGCTCGTATAGCCGTTGCTATGAAAATAACGCAGATCAGCACCTCTAAAGAACTCAAATTCTGATCTGAGCCATTTGAATCTGTAAACGGGTTCTATACTTAAACTGTTATACATTACAACAGAACCAAGTAATTGGTCACTTAAACCATTACCAGGATTACGATTAACAATTAACTTTGGTCTGAAATAACCGAGGTTAAACCCTCCTCTTAAGCCAAGCCCCGAGTTTGTAAAGTGAGCGTAGCTTAGCCCTCCAAGACCAGCAAACTGATCTTTTCCCTGGGCTATTTGACTGGTTTCATCTAACTTAAGCGATGAAAGCCAATGAGAGTGAGTTGAAAACTTAATTCATTGTGCTGAGCTAATACTGAGGAACCTGGCAAAATCGCATAGACGAAAAATGCCAGAAACATTAGTTTTTTCAAGTTCATAAATTCATAGGTTAGGTAATCTAACTTACAAATAATAACAATCCCAAAATGTTAAGCTTTGTTAAAATAGGCAAAGAGATTCTAAGATTTCCCCGAGGTTGGTGATAGTACCAACCTTTAATATCATCAAACTCTACTTCCCAAACGGCATTTTAGGCATGCCTTTCATCATCTTAGCCGCTGCGGCCGGGTTTGAGAACTGCTTCATAACCTTACGCATATCTTCAAACTGTTTAATCAGCTTGTTGACTTCGGTAATATTGGTACCAGAACCTTTGGCAATCCTGGCACGGCGATTTTGATTGATAGAATCCGGATTTTCACGTTCAAAAGGAGTCATCGAGCGAATGATGGCTTCGATCGGTGTAAAGGCATTATCATCAATTTCAACATCCTTTATTGCTTTTCCAACACCCGGAATCATACCCATCAGGTCCTTCATATTACCCATTTTCTTGATCTGCTGAATCTGGCTCAGGAAGTCATTGAAATCGAATTTATTCTTGCGGATCTTTTTCTGAAGTTCTGCAGCTTCTTTCTCATCGAACTGCATCTGTGCACGTTCAACAAGTGAAACCACATCACCCATCCCGAGAATACGACTAGCCATCCTATCGGGATAGAATACATCCAGAGCTTCCATTTTCTCACCTGTACCAATGAATTTGATTGGCTTGTTTACAACGGATTTGATGGAAAGCGCTGCACCGCCACGGGTATCGCCATCTAATTTAGTCAGCACTACCCCGGTAAAGTCAAGACGGTCATTAAATGCTTTAGCAGTGTTTACCGCATCCTGACCAGTCATGGAATCCACCACAAAGAGGATCTCATGTGGATTGGTTTGCGCCTTTACTTCAGCGATCTCTTTCATCAAACCCTCATCAATTGCCAAACGACCTGCGGTATCAATGATGACCACATTTTGCCCGTTCTTTTTGGCTTCGGCAATCGCGGCTTTTGCAATACCAACCGGATCTTTAGATTCACGATCAGTAAATACCGGAACTCCAATCTGACCTCCTAGAACCTCAAGTTGATCAATAGCTGCCGGACGATAAACGTCGCCAGCAACCAGCAGTGGTTTTTTATTCTTTTTTGTGACGAGATAATTGGCAAGCTTGCCTGAAAAGGTAGTTTTACCCGCACCATTTAATCCGGCGATAAGAATAATTGTAGGGTTTACAGATATGTTTAGCTCTTCAACTGTACCACCCATCAGGGCAGCCAGCTCATCGTTCATAAGCTTGGTTAGAAGCTGTCCCGGAGAAATCGAAGTAAGTACATTTAATCCAAGTGCTTTTTCTTTTACGTCATCAGTAAAGGCTTTTGCAGTCTTATAGTTAACATCGGCATCCAGAAGAGCTTTACGTATCTCTTTCATGGTTTCAGCCACGTTTATTTCAGTTATACTTCCTTGTCCTTTAAGAACTTTAAATGCTCTGTCGAGTTTATCCTGTAAATTTTCAAACATCTTATTTATCAGCTTTTAGCAGGTGCAAAGGTATGATTTCTAGCTTATAGGAATAAAATAATTGTTTATTACTAAGGGCGCCTGATCAAAATCAAAAAATTATCCAAATTAAGAGTAACATTCACATTGATTAGTTAAAAAATTTACAA
>CAZGWG010000008.1:32572-45997 GCA_964529165.1 uncultured Sphingobacterium sp. | reverse complement strand
ATAAGCTTTCGGATGAGTTGCGTCAATACAGGAGGCAAGCGCAGTCAGGTCCATGTTTGCCTTCGGATGCAGAAAGAAAGGGACTGAAAACCGTGAAGTCTTCATCAGTTCGCGCGGAGGATTAACTACACGATGGGTAGTAGATTTTAGCTTATTATTAGTTAAGCGCTGCAACATATCCCCAAC
The DNA here is from genome assembly GCA_964529165.1 of uncultured Sphingobacterium sp. Lineage (GTDB taxonomy): Bacteria > Bacteroidota > Bacteroidia > Sphingobacteriales > Sphingobacteriaceae > Daejeonella. The sequence goes on along the minus strand of CAZGWG010000008.1, from coordinate 45,811 downwards.
GTTTACTACAATATCTTCTACATGAGCTTTTACCGGATACCAGCGGCCATCACGTGTTAAAACCTCCAGACCGTCGGCACTGGCTCCAATCAGCAGAGTAATCAGGTTAATATCTTCATGTGCCCCGGCACGGACCGCATCATCAGGAAGACTATCAGGATTTTCGATCGGGAAATAATGAATAGCCCTTAAAATGGAGTTCCCATTATGCACCTTATCATCAAAATAATCTTCCGGAAGATTCAGATAGACCGCAATTGCGCGCAACAAATACTTTCCTGCATATTCCAGGCGCTGATAAACCTCACGCGTTACCTTATTAAATCCCGGAAGCTCATTCACCTGTACATTGTCAGGATATTCCTCTTTCACCAAATCACCATCCGTAACCACCTGCCCGCTCTGCCAGAATTCCTTCAGGTCGGGAGTTTTTGAATCTTTTGCCTTTTCCCTGCCTTTGCTGGTATAGCCCCTCTGGCCGGCAAGTTCAGGGATTTCATACTTTAATTTCTGCTCATCAGGCATACTGAAGAATTGCTTTACTTCAGAATACAGTTCATTAATAAGTTCCTGTGTCATTCCATGATTAGCAATGGTGACGAACCCGGTATCATTAAAAGCCTTGCCGATATTATCCGAAAATTGCTTTTTCTGATCAGGCGTACCCTTGATATAATCGTCGAGATCAAGACGAGGGATATTTACTTCTGCTGCCATAATTTAATTGGTTAATTAAAAGAATAAATATACAAGCAATTGTTAATGAGTTAAGATATAATGAAAATACCAAAAGATATTCATTTGAAAATAAAATACTTATGTTATTAACAATTTTCCGAATCAGGAATTGTTACGGAATAAAGCCACCGGGAAGGGAACTAAAATGGAAATTTCTTCAGCCTGGCAAGCATGAGGATGATGATGAAAAGGATGGCCAGGATTATCAGGGTTTTCATTCTTTACCTTTTAGTAAAAGTATAAAAATCGATTCATATTGAAATCATTCCCTCGCTTTAATCCGGACATCCTCTATTGAGGTACAATGCCCCTGCTTCTTAGTACTCAATCCTGTGTTAGAACAAAGCAATTTTATCCCATAATAGCCAGGAGACCGCTTCTCCGCCTTTGACGGATCTCAATGACACCATCACAAAAAATAAAGGCACTCTTGCATTACTAAAAATATTAGTATAATTTTGCTTTATGACTGATCAGGAAAAAATCAAAGCGGCAATATTTATGCTGAAAAAGCTGCAGAGAATGGTTGGCTTTTTTATGAAAAAAGAGATTTCAGAATTAATTAATAAACTGGAAGATCAGAATCTGCACCAGGCAGTGAGTGGCCCCTTGAAAGAAGACATTCAGCACTGAATGAAAGGCTTAGCAGAGGAGTTATTTTTTCTGGGCAAGCATAATAGCCGATTTAATCAGGCCCTTATCCTTTGCTATAAGGTTCACTACAACTGTTCCCTTATTACTTGTAGGAATCGAAATGGATTTTACAGGCTGCTTTAACAGTTCTTTAATTTCTTGATCAGGCGCCAGATCAAATACCATCATCCGCTTGCTGACATCTGCTTCATTCAAAGAAATAACATCGTTATTTGAGATTAACTTGATTAGCTGTCCGTTATCCATAGCCAGACTAATCTCTGTGCCTCTTTTTACAGTTGCCGCTATCGGAAGGTTCAAAAGCAAAAAATAGTTATCATCAAGTGCCCGTATCGAAAAACTCAGTTTGGTGACACCCCCTCCATCCTTAAACAGGTACATGGAGGTTTGCCTGATATGCTCATTAGTCCGTTTATCAATCCTGTTTACAGTCAGAACCGGTGCCTGTGAATATGATTCTATAGCAGACAGCAGCAGAAAAAATATCAACACAATGGAGCGCATTTTTTTAAATTTTGTTTAAATGTAATTCAAATATTTTAAAAACCGGATCATGCCTGATGTCGGATATGCAAAGCTGTCAGATTAACCATCCTCCTGAAGGTCAAAAAAGGGGCCTTCCAAATCACCGGAAGCCCCCTCTTTAAAAGAGTCTAACTATTACTTATTATCCGGAGCTTTTCCGATCAATTCCATGAACTGATCAAGTTTCGGAGTAATGATAATCTGGGTTCTTCTGTTTTTAGCTTTTCCTGCTTCTGTATCATTTCCTGCAACCGGATTATACTCTCCTCTGCCACCCGCAGTTAGTCGCTTAGGATCCACACCATAAGTATTCTGCAAGGCCTGAACCACTGAAGATGCCCTTAAGGTACTCAAATCCCAATTATTGCGAATATTTGGCATCGAGATCGGCACATTGTCAGTATTACCTTCAATTAATACCTCATATCCCTCATAATCCTTAATGATCTTGGCAACCTTACCTAAAATCTCACCAGCCTGGTCAGAGATTGCATAGCTTCCTGATCTGTACAGCATATTATCCGAAAGGGAAATATAAACAACCCCCTTCAATACCTGAACTTCCACATCCTTCATCTCTTCCCTGCTTAATGAGCGGGTTAAGTTATTGGTTAAAACCAAGTTCAATGAATCATTCTTGTTTTTGGTATTCACCAATTGCTGAATGTATTTATTGGAACTATTGATCTCATCAACCAGTTTGGAAATATTGATATTTCCCTGGCTGCTTGAAGTCAAACATTTATTGAGCGCATCCTGCAATGAAGCAACATTCGACTTTTCAGAAGCGATCTGTTCTTCGAGGCTTTTTACCCTGACTATTGCCGCCGACAGCTCCTTCTGACTTGTCTGATACTTCCTGTCAAGTTCGCGGGTACTTTCCTGAAGCAGGTTATAATTACTTTGCAACTGACTCTGACTGGCTTGTAATGCAGTATATTTCTTCGTACTGACACAAGATTGCGATACTACTGCCGCTAACATAAGCACCGCTATAATTCCTTTAGTTTTCATATAATTAATCTTTGATAACAAATGAATCTACAAAAAAGGTGCCGTACCTCTTAAACCTTTTTAGGCGGGAGATCAAAAGCAATGGCTTCATGCTCAAAATGCCCGTTATGCGATCCATCACAAAATGGTTTGTTTTTCGAAAGCCCGCAGCGGCAAATAGATAAAACGGTCCGGCCCTGAAGCCCATATACCCCACCATTCCTGTCAACGATCTCAAAATCGCCTTCAATTTTCACTGAACCATTACTATTGATTGTAAGTTTTGTCTTTGACATAATTAAATTATTTGAGGCAAAGGTAAGAAAATTGGGAATGGGGAATGGGAATAGAATTGAAATCCGATCAGGTGGATAATTACTTTTTTAAACGAAAGCCCAGGCCGAACTCAAGATTGCCGTTCAAATTTCCACCCAGGGAGGAAGTGCTGGACATATAAAGCATATTAAGAGATACCCGGGATATATTCAGCCCAAAACCTGCAGAAACATTTTTTGTGCTGTGGTAGATACCAGTAAGTGAGAATTTATTTTCAGCAAAAGCAATATTCAATGCTCCATCAATCACATCTTTTCCGGCGCGCACTCCCCTGACCACAAGCTTAGGCTCAATAACTATCCCATAGCCGTTATCAGCAGACCAAAGGAACTTATATCCAAGAGCAGTAAAAAACGTATTCCAGTTGGCAGTATTGTAATTTTCGCGTTTTAAAAAGTTCTTCAAATTAGGAATTGATGCCTGCACATTGAGCCTGCCGGAGGTAAAAGCAAGACCAAAATCACCATCTAGCATGGCTCCCCGGTCATTAAAATTCTGCACAGAAATATCCGAAAGCTCTCCATTAACCTCACTGAGATCAATGCGCTCATGGAGGCTCCCCAATGAGACCCCAAAATGAAGCTGGTCATTATTTTCACTAAGCGGGAGATGATAGGCGTAGCTAGCCACAATACGGGTTCTTTTTAGCAAACCCGCCTGATCATTATACAGATTCAAACCAAGACCAACCCGCTTAAACTGACTCTCAATCGTTATTGCCTGCGCCCTTGGAGCACCGGGCATACTGTTTGAACGCGTCATGTACCCTGCATTCACATTCATCCCCTCAATTAGCCCGGCCAATGCCGGATTAGAGAGGTATTGATTCTGAAAATACTGTGCATTCATCGGATTGGTCTGCCCCTGTACAGCAAAACAAACAGTGCCCATAATCAGCAAAAAAAGGTATATTTTGAGTTTCATTGCATTAAGATATTTAATCCTCAATTCTTTAAAAGAGTAATAAATCCTTTCTTTAGAGGCATTCCATCGTCAAATCTGATGATATAGTAATAGGTCCCTTCCTGTAGGAGCCGACCATTCATAGTTGCATTCCAATCATTCTGATAAGCCCGGGTACGGAAAACTGTTTTACCCATCGAGTCAAATACTTGTACCTCATTATTGGGATACATTTCTATATTTTTCACAATCCATACGTCATTAACCCCATCGCCATTCGGCGTTAAAATATTTGTACTAGTCAGTTTGTCAAAGGCTTCAATTACTTCAATAATAATTTCTTGTGTAGCAGTTTTACCATATTCATCAGTTCCGGTAACACGAAAGGTGCTGCTTGCCGAAGGTCGGGCAATTAAAGTAGATTCATTCAGCGATCCAATAAACCCATTAACCGCATCCCATTGATAAGAAATTGCTCCCGAAGCAGTCAGAACGATCGTATCTCCCTTGTTTATCTTTAATCCCAAATTACTGCTGATCTTGATGAGCGGTGCCGGATTTTCTGTTATTCGCAACGTCCTGGAGACAGGTACGGCCGGAGCATAATTCCCATCCCCCTCCTGCATTGCGGTAATGATCACATTCCCCGGACGAATCACCCTGCCCCGATTGGTATTCATAATCTTTAAAACCGAGGTATCACTACTCTGATAGCTAATGGCTAAGCCCGAACCAGTACTTGCAGTAAAAGTTAAAACAGTATCTCTGAATCGAATCTCTGTCAGCTCAGGAAAGATAATTTGCTGGGGAGCTGCAAGTATGCTCAGGGTTCCATTCAGATAAGATAAGTCGTAATTCATTGCCGAAGCCGCTTCAACTATAATCGGGTACTTACCAAGCGGAGATAAACTACCGGCATTGGTCCTTATATGCGGGTTCGAAATTAAATTACTCTCATTTTCCCCCTTAATAAAACCATCGTAATGAATGGTCAGGGTTGGATTTTCTGCCGCAAAGACCCGGCTTTTGTCTTCGGCTTTTACCAGAAGTGGCTTTTTTGTGATAAGAAGAAAGCCGCCGTTAAAGTTTATCTGGTAATTGCTGCCCCCGTTCAGGTTTCCCTGTGCAATGGCATAGGTACCCACATTTTCGCCAGCGATACGGGAAAGATTACCCTCCAGTTTTTCATTAATACTCAGGCCCGAAGCACTGATCGTATAGGTCAAAACCGGATCGGGATCGCCATACTGCTTAATCTGATCTGCCACCTTTACCTCAATTTGTTTCTTTTGGATTGTCAACGCAGCACCTTCAAAATTCAGATTGTAATTGCTGCCGGCGTCAAGCGTATTTTGAAATATAGCGTATACCCCGGCCTGCTCACCCGCTTGTCTTCCCGGGGATCCTTTCAGTTCATCTCCTGCAAGTAAGGCAGGCATCACTTTATAAGTTAATTCAGGATCAGTATCTCCATAAACCTTAGTCTTATGCTCTGCTTTTATACTGACAAGCCTTTTCCCGATCGAAAAATCAGCGGACCTGAAATTTATGCTGTAATTATTCCCTAATGAAAGGGTATGCTGAACGATCGGATATACTCCTGCGGCTTCACCGGCAGCACGGCTTAGTTTCCCGCTGAAGGTATCGCCTGGAAGCAAGTCCGGACTGAAGGTATAGCTCAGTTCCGGGTCCGCATCCCCGTAGGTCTTATTCTTAGGACTGGCACTGACACTAACGGCTTTCCTGCCGATTGAAAGATCAGCACCTGTAAAGTCCAGGGTATAGTTGTCGCCCAATGAAAGCGTATTTTGAACTATCGCGTAAAGCCCGACGGCCTCTCCTGGCATACGGCTCAGTTTTCCGCTAAAGGCATCTCCCGATACCAGAGCCGGGCTAAAAGTATAGCTAAGTTCCGGGTCTGAATCTCCATAGGTTTTGCTTTGAGCATTTGCTTTAAGACTGAGTGCTTTCTTTGCAATATTAAATTTGATCCTCCCCGAAGCAGCATAAAAATTTAAGGTTTCAGGAATACGTATTTCCATCACAGTTGTCCCTGCTTTAATAGCCTTAATTGCAGGCATGCCTGAAAAATCGATAAGGGAACTTTGAGCGTTGTCAAGGAGTTCCAATTCATAAGCGGCAATGGCAGCATCCGAATTTGTCTCTATTGCCAATAGCCTGCTCTCTCCGTAGATGACATTTGCCGGATGAGTATCATTGTCTTTTATCTCATGATCTACTTTAAAAACAAGGGATGGGTTTGCTTTATTAACTGTTAAGGTTAGCGTCACCGTTTTGGCCAGATAATTAACCGTTTCTGCCTGACTGATGCTAATGGTTGATGTACCGGCATTATGAATACTTAAAATTGAATTACTGAATGTAGCAACGCTTGCATTGCTGCTGGCATACGAAAATTCGCCTGTGCTGCTGCTAGTCGGACTGATTACAAATGGAGCATCCCCAAATGTTTTACTGATATCGGTATAACCCGTAATAAGAGGTTCAGCCTTTGAAATGGTAAAATCTGCCGAAGTAAAATTGATCTCGTAATTACTTCCTGCGGTTAAGGTATTTTTTGCGATCTCATAAGTACCTGCGTCCTCACCCGGCTGCCTGCCCATCTCACCGCTGATAACATCCGAGTTTAGCAGCCCACCATCAGCTACCGTATAAGTTAACGATGGGTCTGCTTGTCCGTAGATCTTTCCTGCGGAGACTGCGCTAACCGAAACCGGCCTGGGTGTAATGGTTACAGCATCAGCAAGACCACTGCCTATAAAAGAAAACGAATCAAACAAGTAATTACCTCGATTTGCACCAGCCAGGTTTAACCCACTGGTATAAAGTTTATGGATCCCCGGCTCCGCATATTCCGTATAGGAATAGCTAAAATTCAGGTATACATCTTCACCTGGCAAGACTCCCTGAATGATGAAATTTTCGGGACTTATGGTAACTGAATTGTCTCCATCATATACCTTCCTAATCGGGTGTGCAGGATTCAGTCTGGGTGTTACCGCGATTGCGTTCACAATGACTCTGAGAATTTTAGTTGCCGGATCGTATTCTTCATTCCCGGGTGACGAGATTGTCAGGTTTGCGTTCCCGGCTTTAAGCATGTGTATCTTACCATCCACAAGAGAAAAAACCAGGTTAGCATCATAACTTAATGTATAAGTCCCTTCGGATGTAGTGATTAGCGGAAGATAATCAGCAGTTCCATAGGAAGCCGAAATGGAAGTAATACCTGACGAATTTGTAGAAGAGCCCTGAATAGTAATGGTTTGTGTACGCTTGGGGTTTTCATAGGCGCCCAGGTCTATCCTCGAATCAAAGAGTCTGCTGTTCCCGATCATATCCCCGGTACCCTCTTGTACTTCATAATCGGCGGTATTGCTTAGCGGATCACCTGAATTTATCCCGGGGCTGTTCGTATTAAGTCTCAGTCCATCATCATTTGTTCCCCAAATTCCATCGCTTCCTTCCGGGTTACTTGAATCAACAAATAAGGGATCGGTATTTTTCACGCCGGCACCATTCCCCGTACGGCTTATACCGTAGGTGAGTGAGATAACCGCTGATCCATAGCGTGAAGTACCTTCTTCATCGGTACCCCAAAGTATGGTATTATAGCATTTGATCTCAGAACTTTCCAGGAGGGTTAAAGCACCACGACCGGTATTCCCAAAAAAAGTCGAATTTGTGATTACTGCCCTGGAAGAATTACGGGTGGCAATTCCAGGCCCATAAGGGGAATGATTGGCCACGAAAATACAATTGCTCACTGTGGTCTCCGAGTTATCTATGCTGTAGATCGCCCCGCCATAATCATTGCCTGTATTTCGCTGGAAAATACAATGTGTAAAAACCGCTTTACTTGCTGAGCGGTTAAATACTGCTGCACCCGATCCACTGGTATTGTCTTTAAAAATACAGTTCTTTACACTTGGTGAAGCACCCTGGTTCAGCATGGCTGAGGTGCTTGTGGTACCCGTCAGGATAAAGCCATCGAGTATGGCACTTTGCGTTACAGAAGATGGATTCGAAATAATGTGGGAACCATTTGGACCCAATATGGACTGGTGAACCTGGTAGCTACGGTCAATCATCAGCGGATCACCTGAATCGGGAAATCCACCAAAAATTGTCACATCAGCTTTCATTGCAAAGCTGGTATTCAGGGCGGGGAGATAGCTTCCTTTGGCTACCCAAACCTCATCGCCTGCTGCCGAAGCATCGATCATCGCCTGCAAATTGCCCGAAGCATTTGCCCAGGTGCTGCCATCACCCACAGCTCCGGCTTTTACATAGCGTATGGTTCCCGAATCATGCTGACCTTCTTTTTTTTCGGATGATAATGCGGTTACAGCGGTCAGACTCAACAGAAGTAAGATCCATATAAACAGACGAATACAGTATTGCGGACACAGAAGCATAAGCAGCAGAATTGATCTGCTACAAAACTATTTTTGATCACTACTCAGATGTGCTCAAAAGCTATTCAAATATGCTCGGAAGAAAATGGTCTTAAGCAACCAGGGTCTTTACCTCGTTAGGCGAGATCTTATACACCGATTTAAAGGTTCGCGAAAAATTAGCATGATTTGCAAAGCTCAGCATCGCAGACACCTGTTTGGCCTGCAGTCCCGCCTGTAACTGCTCAAAAGCAAAGCGCATCTGTACCTCCCTGAAATAGGCGAATGCCGAACGCCCCATTTGTCTTAAAAACTGCCTCCTTAATGTGGCCACTGTTGTTTTCCCGATCTCTGCCAGTTGGGGTAAGCCGGGAAAGCCCTTGCGAAAATGCTGATCGATATACTTTTTTACTGTTTCAATTCCATCGAACTCTTCCAAATCAGCCGGCAGGTTCAATACCGAGTTTGGATCAGCCACAATACTAAAAAAATCTGCAATCAGCGTAAAAGAGAGTTTACGAACCACCAGATTATAAACCGGTGAGCGTTTAGCTGTATCCAGAAAACGGTTAAGTTCATCGTAGGTATCCTTGTAAAAACTATCGCTGAAATATGCCATTCCGGCCATTTCTTTCGATATCACCTTCATAAAGGTAGCATTCGGATCAGCGTCTTCCAGATCAACTCCCCTGGCCAGCCAATCCTTCGTAAAACAAAATATAAATGCCTTTACTTCTGCGTCTTTCTCAAAATGGGTATCGTAATCAAATTCATTATTGTAAAAGCTGCAAATACGAGGCAGAGACATAGTCTTGGCCTGTACATCATCACTTGCATTGGGTGTTTTATTGACATTTCCTTTGATCAATTGATAGGACAGGCAATAATATTCCACATCCCGGTCTCCCATCAGGGTTATTTTGGTGGTTTCCACCGCCTTCATATCCACCACAAAAAGGTAACAGCCTTCATCCACTTTTTCATACTGGAATCCGGTATGCAGTACAGGTGAATCTGCCCTCAGCCGGTGGTTCTGCTTATCATGACTTACAAAAGGCAGGGTATCAGCAATTGAGATAAATTTCTCGGGATAGGACATGGTCCAGGTTACGGATGCGTCTTCACTCATATCAAAGGTATTTTAACAAAGATAATATATCCCATAAAAATCTTCCGGATCTGGCTCGAATGAGATCAGAAGGTGATGAGTAATGGCTTGTTTTTCGAAAGCCCACAATGGCAAATAGATAAAACGGTGCGGTCCTGAAGCCCATAAACTCCACCATTCCTGTCAATGATCTCAGAGTCGCCCTCAATTTTCACTGAACCATAACCATTGATTGTAAGTTTTGTCTTTGCATAAGAGAAGAGGGAATGGGAAAGAGGGAATAGGGAATAGGGAATTTCTTAAAAAACAATTATATTTAATATGTAGAAAAACAAACCATATGAAAAAGTACTTAATACTTCTTGTCGTAGCTCTATTCTTCACAGTGGCCAATGCTCTTGATAAAGGGGAATGGACCGGATTTATTACAGATGATAAATGCGGGGTTAAAGGCAATAACAAGGGACATGCTGCCTGTGCAAAAGATTGCGTAAAGAAAGGCGCCAAAATCGTTTTTGTAAGTGGCGACAAAGTTTATGCGATTAAAGACACCAAAAAAGCCGAAAACTTTGTCGGCGAAGAGGTAATCATTACCGGGTCGATCACTAACGGTGTATTGGATATTGCCAAATTGGTCAAAAAATAAGGAGAAACAGTTAAATTTTAGCTGTTTATCCTGTACAAAGGTCCCATGATTCATCAATTAAGCATTGCTTAGTAATGCTTTTTTGTAGGGTTGTTATGGTCTATCCGTCGAACACAGCGGTAGTATCGTCCTTTTAAGCTATTAATTTATGTTGTGGAGAAATCTGTTGTTTGCTGTATTTTATCGTAACATCGCTTTCACCATAACCGATAAATTCAGTTCACAGGTTATATCCTCCTCTTTCTAATCAAGCCTCTCAACAGCAACATGATAAGCAGGATCTTCCATGATATTCACATCGATGATCCCTTCCGCATTTTTAAGTAAAATACGGCAGTCCTGACTCAGGTGTTTCAAATGCAGTTTCTTACCGGCCTTGTGGTAGCGCTCGGTCAGTTTATTCAGGGCATCAATACCCGACATGTCTGAAACCCTGCTTTCTTTGAAATCGATGACCACCTGCTCCGGATCGGCAGCCAGGTCAAACTTTTCATTAAATGCCGTTACAGAACCAAAGAATAAAGGGCCATAGATCTCATAATGCTTCACTCCTGCCTCATCAATGTATTTCCTGGCCCTGATTCGCTTGGCGCTTTCCCAGGCAAATACCAATGCCGATATAATCACCCCAATCAGTACAGCCAGGGCCAGATTGTGTAGCCAGACCGTAATTAAGGCGACCAGGATGCCTACAAATACGTCCTGCTTCGGCATTTTATTAATGATGCGAAAGCTAATCCACTCGAAGGTGCCTATCGCCACCATGATCATGACACCGGTTAAGGCCGCCATCGGCACCATCTCAATCAGGGGTGCAGCAAATAAGATAATGGCCAGAATAGTCAGCGAAGCTACAATGCCCGATAACCTGGCTCTTGCACCCGCAGAAAGATTAACCAAAGTCTGAGCAATCATCGGGCATCCGCCCATGCCAAAAAAGAAACCATTCAGTATATTGGCCCCTCCCTGTGCAATGGCTTCACGGTTACCATTGCCCCGGGTGCCGGTCATCTCATCCACCAGGTTCAGGGTGAGCAATCCCTCAGTTAAGCCAACCCCCGCCATAATGAGGGCATAAGGAAATATAATTTCAAGGGTTTTCCAATCCATTGGCACCGCTGGAATATGGAATGGCGGAAAGCCGCCGCCTACGGCTGCAATATCTTTTACCATTTTGGTCTCAATTCCAAAACCCAGAACAACAAAGAATACCACAATAATGGCCACTAAAGAAGGCGGCACAGCCCTGGTAATTCGTGGCAATAAAATCACTATACCAATCGTAAGTGCAACCAGACCAGCCATGATATACAGCGGGGTACCCGATAACCATGCTACCTGCCCATTGCTAATGGTTTTAAACTGCTGCAATTGGGCCATGAAAATAATAACGGCCAATCCATTAACAAAACCATACATCACCGGCTGTGGTACCAGGCGTATAAACTTACCCAATCTGAACAAGCCAACCAGAATTTGAATTGCACCTGCCAAAGCTACCGCTGCGAATACATATTCCAGTCCATTGGATTTCATCAGCGCAATCAATACCACCACCGTTGCACCGGCTCCACCCGAGATCAAACCTGGTCTGCCCCCAAATATTGAGGTAACCAGACCCATAATAAAAGCCGCATATAAGCCGGTTAAGGGCGGGAAACCAGCCAGTATAGCGAAGGACAAAGATTCGGGTAGCATAGTCATCGCTACCGTAAGTCCGGCCAGTATTTCGATCTTGTAATTGACCTTCTGCGAAAAGTCAAACAGGCGTAGGTAGGGCTTCATGCCCAAAAGTAGAAATATATGGTCTTAATTACTAAATGAGATTCTTAATACCGAACAACCCGCTGCCTCTTTTCCCAACAACCTTAATCTTCCATCTCCGAGCAGGTCAAGCCCAATGAGTTAACCAATAATTGAATCTGTGTGGGCGAAGGATTATTCCCCACTATCCGTAACACCTTATCGCAATCTTCCAAATCTACACTTACCTGTATAATGTGAGCAAATCTGCTTAGCAGTGTTTGAAGGCTGCTCACTTCAGATTGCTTGCTTGCATTGGTTTTAAATATCAAAACTTCCATTTTCGATGTTTCTCCTTTTCGCGGATGCTTAGCGGTTTTACCTCAGGGTGTATAAAGAAAAAGGTTCAGTAATATCAAGAATTACTTTTGCTCTGCACGTACTGATTTAAACTTTTCAAACGCTGTCTTTAAAATTTAACATTTCCAATGCTGCATTTTCGCTTTAAACTGCTCTTGTTCCTCGGGGCTCATTTCCTTAAAGCGTTCGGCCATTCTTCTGCGTTTCCATGAGGGGCCCATTTTGCCGCCCTTGCCAAAACCGAAAAGAATCTTGGATAAAATAAATATCCCCATCGCCTGCCAGAATGTAATGGCCTTTACACCCAATATCTCGGGTAGCAAATGGTTCCAGAGCAGCATCACCACATAGCTTACCAGTGAAAGGAAAGCAATCCCGATCAGGGGGAAAAACACAAAACGGCCTTTGTAAAATATCTTCTTCATAATTCTAAAATTTAATATTCATCAATCTCTTTATACAATTGTTTTAAACGCTTACGCAGGTGCAGCACCGCATAGCGTTTCCTTGTCACCAGGGTCTGAATGTTTTCCCCGGTAGTTTCGGCTATTTTCTGGAAGGGGATATTGTCCAGCTCATGCCAGATGAATATCTGCCGCTGCTCCCTGGGCAACTCCTCCAGAGCAAGAAATAACTGCTCCCAGAACATATTGCGGAAGTACTGAGTTTCAGGTGTGTTTACCTCGGTGAGGAGTATAGCCCTGACGTCCGCTGCATCATCCTCATCCCCATCATTCAGGTTATTATCAAACAGCTCTTCTTTTTTCTTTTTATGCTTATCGATAATCTTGTTCCTGGCCACCCGGTATAACCAG
>CAZGWG010000008.1:0-32562 GCA_964529165.1 uncultured Sphingobacterium sp. | reverse complement strand
CTGTTTGTTCAATCGGCTCAGAATTTACTATTGCAGTAAACTGGTACCAAACGTCCTGAATAATATCTTCCGCATCCTCTTCACTATTAACCTTGCTCCTGATAAAGCCCATGAGCTCTTTACCATACGATTTTATCGTGTGTAAAATACGCTGGTTCTTCTCCTTGGGCATTACAACTGCTGTCAATTTATTGCGGGTTTATTAAGTAGACGATTGAGGTGTTAAAACATTTCAAATTATTTTAAATTATTTGCAATACTGGTTTTAAGGGATCAAAACCTTGACAATTGATAGTTGACAATTGACAGTTGACAATTGAGGCCTGATAGCGATCGGGTTGACAATGATTGTTCTTCGACCCTGAAGGGGTCGTATGTGAAAATTTCCAATACATACGACCCCTTCAGGGTCGAGAAATAGGGGTTTATGGTGTTTCTTCAGGCTATATTATTACCAGAAAAGCCTGAAATAAGGTCTGCTTACCAAGGGGGAAAATGACCAGGGTATATTGGCCAGGATAATCAGCAGCGTCATTGTAAACCAAACCGCCATGGTTTTGAATTTCGCCTGATCTGTCTGTTTCCTTTTAGCTTTTGCCGAACCAATAGTGAGTATAATGATTGCAGTGAGCATCATCAGGCTATGCTCCATACCAAAAAAACGAATTTCCCTTAGATGAACTGCATCGCTGAAGTTACGTAGGAAGTAAGCCACCAGTGGACTGATAAAGTAAAGCCAAATCCCTAAAATAAGCTGTATATGAGCAATGGTGGCAGTCCAATGCCGGGTTGAATTATCATGAGTGGTAAACAGTTTTGCCAAAAGCCAGCCGCGATAGGCCCGGTAAATGGAATACAATAAAGCCCCCAGAACTAACCAACGGACGAGCGAATGCAGAACAATCAGGTTTGCGTACATAGTAATAGTCACACAAATTCGGAAATTGCAGGAATAATAGGCACATCAAAATGTCATAAATCAGGATATCGGTTAATAAACAATTTTAAAGGGTCGAATCAAATTACAAAAAATCATTCCAGCTAAAAAGCCTGGAATTTGGTAAATATGATAACTGTCTAGTATGAATATTCAGTTTTTTATATTGAGATAATAAGGATTAGGGCCATAATTGGTTAAACGCAATGAAAAACCCTTCCTTTCGATATGGGTAATGGTCTGATTTGGTTTTAATAAACTGAGGTAATCGAGGCCAGCACTCAATTTTGCATCCCCTTCCAGTCTGCAAAAACCATAGATTTGTCTGCTATTAACCGGAATCTGATTGCTTACATGAATGGTCTCACCCCCTTCCATTTTTAGGTAATTCATATAAAAACCCTGACAGACAATTGACTTTTGTTGAATATTATCCTGATTTATTATTCTGGTTGAAGCAATCCGTTTCAATATTCCCTGCTCCCCTACCACTTTTAAAACCTCAGGCACTTTTTGAAGAAGGACTGTATCCTTGCCTCTTTCTGTTTTACCATAAATCTTATAAGTTCCATCAGGGAAAGAGATTATCCCTACAATCATTTCATTATCGGGCACATATAGTACCTGCTTAGTCTTCGGATTAACATATAACCAAAGTTCCTTAAGGCTTCCACCTTCCTCATACTCGTAAATCAAAGCATCTGAAAAATAATAACTGGTTTGGCCCTTAGCACTAAATTCTTGAGAAAATGAAAGACTACCAGCCTGTAATTCATTTATAGTGTTATTCCCAGTACATGAACTAAAGAACAACAGCAGAATAACTTTTCGGATTGATTTCATACAAATTTTCAGAAAAGGAATCTGAGCATAAACCTGAGCTCCTTTCCCTGAAGACTCCGGTAAAGCCCGATCCCCTTATGTTTTAACTTCAAAATAATCTTCGGTAGTAATGTTTGGCCTATCATCAATAAAAACGCTTATAGTTTTAAGGTAAGCCGAATACTTATTGGTTAACCTATCTAAAATATAGGTGATCTCCAATGTCAATTTACCACTTGGATTAGTTTTTACCACCGTCATTTTATAGGTTGACCGCATATCTGCATTATTAACATTTTCAGGCACCTGATTAAAACAGAACATGCGTTTAATTGCTTTGCTAGTCTTTTGATAGATTATAGTTCTTTCACCTGCAATTTCAAGTATGGGGAACGCGGAGTTTGAATTCTTGTTAACGAATTTCAAATTCGCCTCTGGTAAAAAACTTAGAAACAGGTGGCATATAAATAACCTTAACATTTGCCTTATTTTATTACCGGCATAGAAATAGATTGATAACCTGCCGGATTAAAGCTATAATTCCCCTCGGACACATTGGTTACCGTAACTTTAAAGCCAGGACCTGAAATCTCAGCCACCAAATGAGTCTTACCATCAACTGAGATATAACCTAAATTCCAAAAGCCAAAAGCATCAAACTTTCCGGGAGGTAAACAGACATTGTAAGCTGGTCCAAGCCAAAAAGTAAGTGCTGCCCCCTCATCATCTTTTCCTACATACTCATATTCAAAATCTTTGGTATTAAGATGTTGCCTTTTTTTCCCGGTCACTTTAAAGTCATTCTTAAAACGCGATTCATTTTTCAGATCATTGCCAATACCCGCCATACTTGTTCCAATGGGCATATCTGATTTAAATTTCTTTCCCTCAGGATCAACAAAATAGGTTATGTACTGAAAGTTTCTAAAAAAAGCATCAACCTTCATTCCGGCGAATCCCTCCGTTCCTGCATAGAAC
The DNA here is from genome assembly GCA_964529165.1 of uncultured Sphingobacterium sp. Taxonomy (GTDB): domain Bacteria; phylum Bacteroidota; class Bacteroidia; order Sphingobacteriales; family Sphingobacteriaceae; genus Daejeonella. The sequence continues at coordinate 29,825 of CAZGWG010000008.1, read as the reverse complement.
TGCTGAAAAGCTGCATCTGGCATATATGCTTCACCATTTTTCAAGTTGGCAAAAAAATATCCTGATCCGCTATGCTCCGGAGAAGTAAGCTTAAAAGAAATCCGCTTGGTTGTATTGGGACAATTGGAAACACAAGCCTTTTCGACCAGGTATCGCTTTAAATCGAATGAGCTCAATATTTTTGGTGAAGTTTTCCCGCCAAAGGCTTTGTGTAAATCCAGTGTAGTTCGCTTTTCTTCAATAGTAGCATTACAACTATTGAGCAGCAAAATAGCACCCTTACCCGCAGCGGTTAAAAAATTAGTTTTACCTAACAACTTATCGATTTCCGGCCGTGGTAAATTTACCTGAGCAATATCACAGCCATATTTCTCTTTACAAATAGCCACAGTTTGTTGTGCTCTTACTGAAGTAAAAAGGAAAAATCCTATTGCCATCAAATACAAATTCTTCATGTTGTTTTCTTATTTACAGCGATCTAATAATTTACCTGCGATATCAATCGCTACTTTTCTATTCTTTTCCTGCTCATTCGATACCTCCACATACAATTCGAACTGGACACCATTCTGAAGCACATTTAAGGTATTAGTATGGGTATTCCAGGTAGCTGCATCTCCAAGGCCTTCAACATTTCTATAAGACTTTGCTACGTTCGAGAATGCATCTTTGATCATATTCGCTGCCCCTTTGGTTGTCTTTTTATCAACCCCCATTTTATCCAGCTCTTTTATTTTGGCATTTGCCTCTGGATCTTCTGACCTGCCTTCAACAGCATCATCTATCTTTTGATTAGCCAAGTCTCTTTCCTGCTGACTAACTACCCTGTAAGTATCTTTAAATTGGTTCAATGACAATGGCTTAATCGACTTCAAGACTACATCATCATTTAATTCCATCTCAATGCCAACTTCTTTTACCTTGCCTATTCTTTTATTAGCAAAGCGATAAGAAACTGAATGATATTCAGGGTTTTTTAGTGCTTTGGAGTACTTAATCTTAATTACATCTTTAGAAAAACCTGTGGCGTCTAGCACCATTTCTTCAGTTAACAATTGATCATATTTCTCCTGGTAATTCAGCAAACATATATTCCCGCCTTTTGCATCCGGGTCTGCATCCCGCCTATTTTCAGCTTTTGAAATTGCATCTTCCAGATCGGCATCCACTCCTTTGCCGGTTGAATTTCCATTCTTATTACCGCATGAAGCAGTGATGACCATAATCAGTAATCCACTTAAAATGGATAGGTATTTGTTGTTCATTTTATTCAAAATTTAAATTGGTGTAAATAAACACTGCCGGAACAGGGACTCTTATTGCAAGCGTTCAACGCCGGTTTTCGTTTCTTCTGGAATACGCTCTATCTTTGTTTTCTTCTCTTCCGGGATACGCTCTATTTGAGTCCTTTTCTCTTCTTGTATCCGTTCTACATTAAACTTATGCTTTGCAAATGGGTCGATTTCGCCGGTCCTCTTCCTTTGACCTGGATTGGGTTCAACACAGGTATAAGTAACAGGTATTTTGCTTATGCAGGACTCTTTGGTAGGGATCTTTATTGTGAATGTAAAAAGTCCCTTAATTTTTTCTTCATTCACCAAAGTGATATCATAAACCAATTTCATAGGACTGGTTGGTCCGGCAGCAAAATCCAGTATACCTTGATACTGATTCGGATTAACCATTCTCCATTTCACATGTTGATTATTCATTAAAAATTTTGCGTTAAAGGGTTTAGGGAAACTGATCGTCCCTCCGGTTGAAGCTCCGGCTAAACCATTACTAAGTATGTTGCTGATATCTGTATAACATGGGCTCGAAGTTGGTGTACCAATATCAACTTTCCATTTACCATCTATTGGCTGTAATTTTGGATTGAATGGATAAATCATCGTATAACCGTCACCACCAAAATATTTATCAAGTTCTGAACGAGACCTCTTTTCTTCGATAAAGGTTTCCCATTTACCGGCAATCCTGGCGTATACAATTATCCCATCTTTATTCATATTTGCATACTTACCATTGCTACCTTCTAAAACATCGAATTCAGAATAGGTAAGATCAGATAACTGGAACGTGCATCCCTCTCCGGTTTCACATATAGCCACTATTGGTTTTTGTTGTGCACTTAAACTGAGCCCTTTAAAAGAGACTAAAAGCACGGCTATTTTCAATATTAATTTCATATCAGATCATTAAAAGGTAGATTTTCTGAAGATTAAATCGGCTAGGGCAATGGCTTTTTGTTTACCTACTTCCGGGTCGTCAGACAAGTTGGTAGTCACGCTAAAAGCTACATCATCAGCCAACACATGAAGTACATTCAAAGGGGTTTCCCAATAGGCCGAAGAACCAACATTTTCGAGTCTTTCAAAGGCTTGTGTTTTTGCCCGACGGGCTATCTCTTTTGCTTCCCAAATGGCTATATCGGCATCAATGGCTTTGTTTTGAACAATCTTATCGATCTCAGCATTTACTTCAGCCTTTGTTTTCACCTGATACTGAGCCTCGAATTCTGCTTTGCTCAGCTTCATTAACCTTCCAATCCCAATAGATGAACTACCGAGTAGTTTTTGCTCTCCATTAGCCATTTTAACGGTTTGCTCTGCTCCATTTTCCCAGGTAAACAACAAAGTATTTACCGCTATATCGTTCGCATAATTTTTCTTGTATATTTTTATTTTATCAGCATCAACAGCAATAATTTCAGCGATCTCTGCTTTGGTAACTAATTGCTCCAGTTGGCTCGCATTCGCAACAATTTTATCTGTTTTGAATCCTGCCGGAATTTCGGCAGTTGTTTTACCTCCGCTTCGGCAAGCCTGAAAAAAGGCAATAAAAATGGCAGTATAAATGAATAGATTCTTCATGGTCAGAATTATTTAAGTACATCTTTTTTATCTATACCAATACTTTGAATAATTGGTGCCTGCAAAGTCCCTAAAACCTTTATCGGTTTCCATTCCGATGGGCTATCGGTATCTTCCGGACCAGCTCCTTTAGCATCAACTTCAAAGCTCATTTCCTTTTCAGTAAGGCGGGTGATGATCAAGGAACCTTCGAAAGGTATTGGTGAACTTAACATTCCATTCCCTTCAGCCTCCATGAACATTAATGTGGCCACCGGGTTAATCCCATCATAACTATTGCTCACCGAAAATCTTGCCCTTAACGGAATCGAAAAATTATCTGGTATGTGGTTTACAATCACTATGAAAGATTTACCTTCCTGGCCAGATAATTGAAAAGAGATAGCTAAACCCTCTTTTTCTTTCTGAAAAAGAGCGACAGCCTGTAGCTTTTCTTCTTTACTGAGATAGGTTTTGTTGTCTGCTATAAAGCTTACAGATCCATTGTTATCCTCATAACTGCCTGCATCGCCCAGATCTACTTTTGTACCAGTTCTGGCTTCAATTGCCTTTTCCATGGTACTGTTTAACGCATCTTGAGCGCCCTCCCTGGTTCTGTTGCATGCTATGCAAGACCAAAGAACTATAATCAGGATGAAACTTCTCATAACTTAATAAATTCCACCCTTCTGTTATTTGCTTTACCTGCCGGAGTCGAATTAGAATCAGATGGCTCACTTTCTCCTTTTCCTTCAGTCTGCATTCTGGTTTCGTCCACTTTAAACTCGGAAGACAGAATGTTTTTTACAGCATTTGCTCTTTTTTGAGACAGTACTAAATTGGCCTCTGTTTCACCATCACTATCAGTATGCCCAATGATTTTAATCTTTACAGTCGGATTCTCTACTAAAACGTTTGCAATATCCTTCAGTACCCCGTAAGAGGTGTTATTAATCACATCTGAATTAGTCTCAAACAGAATTCCACGCGTCACCAACTTACCCTCAGAGATTAACTTACTTCGTGTATCTGCCGCCCCAATAGCATATCGGATATTCGAAACCATAAATTCGTCCTTATGATCACTTGTAGCGAAATTCATGTATTTAGTACCGAACTTGAAAACATTGTATTTTAACTTCGAATCAAAAGCCTGTGGGATATCTACAATTTTATTTTCATTGGCATAAACCCTCAACCTGTTTTTCTGTCTCCAGATAGAAAACTTCACATGAACAGGAGATAAATGCTCCTCATGGTTGCAAGTAAAATCCTCTACAGAAAACCCTTCGTTTTTATTTACAATTTCTCCGTTTTCTCCAACATAAAAGGAAGTTGAAGGACTGCAGGCCAACCATTTTAAAATAAAATAGTTATTGGTATACTCTTCAGACAAATCCCTTCTGGGATTATCAGAAGACGCAATTTGAAATTGATACTCTAAAATATTTGAACTACGGTAACGGGTAAACACATCAAATTCAATCGTAAAATTCTCAGGCATTTCTTTGATAAATTCCGGCTGAATAAAGCCATCCTTGGTAAGTTGCAGCCATTTTACAGGGCTATCTCCCATCCTTACCAATTCGGCAGAAGAGTTGGTATTCCAACCTAAAGGGAAATCTCCCATGCTGGTGTTTGAAAAATCTTCCATCGCAATTACTTTCTCGCCTGGTACAAAATCAAATGCTGAATACAACTTAAACTGCGAAACCGTAGTTTTCGAAACTGACTCCGCAGCCACCCCCTCACCTGAACTACTATTCGTTGTAGTTGCAGTTGAATTAACTTCATTTTCCTTACTCCCCTTTGAAGTATCATTTTTATCTTTTTTCTTGAAAAGTCCACCAATTCCCGTGGCAATTTTATCTAAGGTCTTATCAACTGTTTTGTCTGCTTCCTGCTCGGTTTTAGATTTTGCTTTTTCTTTAGTATTACTTAATATTTTCTCACCCAGTTTTTCCTGAGCTTGTGTAATTGACACGGCTATTAATAAGATTCCGGTTAAGAGTGCATTTTTCATGGCTGTATATTTTTCCATTGTTATCTGTTGTTTTTAGATTAGTGCCCGGAAATGCAAAAAGTAAACATGCTATTAAAAATATTTTTTGATGTATTTGTTTACTTTTAAAAAAAGCAGGTACTAATGAGTAAAATATTGGATATAATAGCACGACTAAAGAGCGGGGATGAAGAAGCCTTAAAAACATTGTATCTAACAAACAAAAAACCTTTCTTTCTCTTTGCGGCGCGCTATCAGATTAACAAAGATGAATTACTCGATATCTATCAGGATGTATTTATTGCTTTTTGTCAGAATGTAAAGAATGGTAAGATTGACCATTTAAAAAGCGACATTACCACTTATATGTTTGCCATTGGGAAGTTTATGATATTTAAACGGTTGAAAAGCCGGACAGATGATATACCAGTGGATGAATTGGCTGCTTTTGGCATAGAAATGGAGGATATTGATGAAATAGATCATCAATCCCAGCTCGATGAATTAAGAGCAGCAATTAAAAACTTAGGGCAGCAATGCCAGAACATATTACGGTTATTCTATTTTGAAGAAAAAAAAATAAGCGAGATTCAATTGATCCTGAACTATTCTACCAAAGATGTTTTAAAAGCACAAAAATCAAGATGCCTTAAACAACTGAAAGAATTAATGCACAAAAAATGAATAAGGAGTTATTGTTAGAAAAATACTTTGAGCGTTCACTAAGTACTGAAGAACAATTGGAGTTTGATAGATTACTTAGAGAGGATGAAGGTTTTGCAGCAACTTTAACTTTTGAAAAGAACGTTAAGAAAGCATTTATCTTAAACGAAAGAGATGCATTGAAACAAAAGCTCATCTCTTTTGAAGAGAATAAGACTGCTAAGCTTTCTAATCTAAGATGGCTCTATATGGCTGCAAGCATTATTATTATTGGGGGAGTTTCCATTTGGCTCTCATTGCAACAGAGTTCTGAGGAGAAATTATTTCAAACTTATTACCAAACCTATCCTAATATTGTTGCGCCTAAAGTAAGGGGAGTGGGAACCAAAGATCTTAAGAACAAAGCTTTTGATGCTTATGACAATGGCGAATATCAATTAGCAGCCCAATTATTCGACCAAATTTATAAAACAGAACCTAGTGATTTTGCTATATTTTACAGAGCACTCTCATTAATGGAACTGAAAGATTATAAATCTGCCGAAGTATGCTTTAAACAGTTTGACTTTAATAAAAATAATGCTTTTACACCTTATTTTAAATGGTATCTGGCCTTAACGGAACTTCAAACCAAGCAAAAAACAAGCGCAATAGCCAGATTAAAAGAGTTGAGTGCTACAGAAAACCCGATGCAGAATATGGCTAAAAAACTACTTGCCGATCTTAACTAGCCTCTTTCGAAAAAAAATTGCTAAAACACCCAAAAAGCTGATTGAAGCGAAAGCGATATACCACCAGGTGTTATGATTATAAATAGCCGATACATCGCCATTAACCACAAAACCAGCCCAATAAAAAGGATGGTTTTTAATGGGGTTTTCGTTAATAAACTTAGTTTTTGCATTTGCAAGTGCTTCGGCCTTCGATTGCCCTTTCTTTAAGTTCTGATAAAAAGACACCATAATTTCGGAGGTCTCTTTGTCTGGAACCTGCCATAGACTTACTACTGCACTTTTTACACCTGCATAGGTAAGCGCTCTGGACATACTCATAATCCCCTCTCCCTTTCTTAGCAATCCATTTCCGGTATTACAGGCACTTAAAACCACCATATATGCGGGAATATTCATGCCATATAATTCTGAAAAATAGAGTTTTTCATTATTCTCAAACAACAGAAAAGACCGATTAAAATCATCTTCAAATAATTGTGAATGCATAGATAAATGAAAAATACTATATTCTCCCAGGCGTTTAAGAAAGGAATGTTTGGTTGCTTTTGCCCCCTGAAAAAGATCACCCTGAAAAAGGGAGGCAATGGTTGCTGCCTCAAGTCCTGCAAATTTTAAGGTTTTGAAATCAGCATCTCTACTCTTATTGGACTGGCCTGAATAATCTGGCGAGAATGCAGCCAGTTTAAGTGTACCATACGATTTGTCAGCATCCTGATGCAATAGCCACATTGGAAGGGAGTAATCGTAAGCCACAACGTTTTGCTGAACAAGGTATTGCTTTGTCCGTCTATCATATAAAGTCTCAAAGGGAACATAGTTCAGGAAATTATCCGGGATAATGGTAATATGCCGTTTCAGGGAAGAGGGTAATAATAAAGGATATAAGTTACTGGCATTTTGCTTAAAATCTGAAGCCACAAGCTTAGTTTGCTCAATAAACCTTTCCAATTGTTGTTCGAGCACAGGCCCTCGTTTAATTCCTTTTAGCCCGATGCTGTCTTTACCAATTAACACACTAAATATCCTATTTTCAGTTACATAATATTTGAGCAGTTGTTCATCATCATTTAATCTTAACAGCACATCGTTTACGCTGAAATGCGATGCATTAAATGAATTATAGTTTTTCTCAGTCTCAGCTATCTTTTTTGTCAATAAATCCAGTTCTCTTTTTATTGATGCCTGTTTACTTTTATTAAGTTTTGATGTGCCTGACTCTTTATTTCCAGCCTCCTGGTAATAAGCCAATTCCAACTTTAAACTACTAATCCGATCCAGGTAATCACTATTTTCGGCATTACTGCGCCTCACTTTTTTATCATATTCTTTCAGCAAATGCTGCGATGCATTACGTTCAATAAGGTTGAGGGTGTTTATCTTATCTTCAAAAGAGGCATTTTTTAAAGAAAGGACAGTTAATAGCCCCTCGTTTATTCGCTGATGATAGTAATCTAACAATTCGTTAAATTCTCCTTTCAAATAATATTCCTGAAATAACTGTGCTGCCAGGTTAAGTAATTTTTCAGCAGTTTGAAGTTGCCCTTTCTTTTTGGTTTTCTGATAAACATCGAGATAAAGGTGGCCTCCGGATACAAAAAGATTAATAAAATCCTCTGATGCCAGCTCTTTAATCATGCTGAAATCTGCATCATTCAAGGCTACTTTTTTACCCTTTTTCTCAAACAATATTTGTTCAATAGTATTTTTTGTCTGTATTAAAGCTTGTTCATTTGCTCCCTGCCCCTGCAAGATCTTTGCACGTATTAATTGTATAGAAAATTTACTTGAATTAAAGCTTTCCTTGTCTACATTCTGATCGGCCAGCTCAATATGATAAAAGGCTTCCTCAAACTTTTTTAATTTTTCATAAGTGGTCCCTAATTTTGCATTAATGATCATTTTCTGACGCGTAAGATCATACTTTTCTGCAATACCGGCTATTAGCGTACACAACTGTATGGTTTGGGAATAATCCTTATTATCATAGGTATAATCGCTAACAAGAGAATAACAGTTGACAACAAAACCAATGTCACTTTTATTATCTTTAGTAAACTTTGTCTCGGCCATTAAACTATCGCAGTATTTTATTGCGCCCTGAAAATCGCCAATTGCAGCTCGTGTCCGTACATTGGATAATACCATTAACTTTCTGGCATTATAATAACCTGGCAATTTATGGCCAGTTGTATTTCCGTATTTTTTAGCGAAACAGTTATTCAATTTAGCATTAATGGCTTTAGCATCATCCAATGCGCCATACCCAACCAATTCTGCATTCAGATTTTGGTATACTGTAATGAGATAATCGTTAGTATCTGAATTATTGGCATAAACTTTTTCCCATATAAGAGCGGCTTTACGGTAGTATGCTATTGTATATTTCTGATTGTAAACATTATTATACGCATAGGCCAGATTATTATAGTTTAAGGCTACATCATTATTTACTTCTCCGTTTGCCCGGATATAAAGTGATAAGGATTTTTTATAGTAATTAATCGCTTCAAAATAGTTATTTAAGCGGCTGTATAAAAAGCCTATATCATAGATAAGATCAATTTTTCGGGAGCCCTGATACGCCTTTATTTTATTGACATTTTGATAAGAAAGTAATGCTATTCTTAATGATTCTTCATTTTGACCATTATAGGCCAACGAATGGTACAAGAGGCTATAAAGATCAATCTGCTCCTCTAAAGCTTTGTTTTTTAACTGATTAAAAAACCGCAATGCAATTTTTGTTTTTTCAACAGCTAAGGCAGGTGTTTCTGCTAATCGGGCTTCGGTTAGTTGCTGCTTATACTTTTGCTGAACATACTGTTCGGTCTGCACGGTACCTAATCGGGCAATTATTTTATTTCTAATCTTTAAGGAACTCTCATAGGCTTCGTTTTTCAACAAAGTATCAGCAGCCTGAATGAGTTGTGTTATTGATTGTGCGTTTGAATTTATAGCTAAAAAGAACAATAAAGCAAAAGCGGAGAGATATCTGTTCATTATTTAAATGTATAAAATACCTCAACTTAATAAAATGAAAAAACTATTATTTTATTCCCACATTAAGCCTCATGATTTCGCGTTTACCAAACATCTGCTACAAAGTATCTAAGCAATAATATATTGAAGTGGGCACCTGCAGAATGGATTAAATTTACCGCTCTGAAAACAAAAACCATCTCAACTAAATCTGAAAACTTTCATTCCCAATAGTCAAACTAAAACCAACAAGTCTCCGACAAACTGTTAAGCCGCTTTTTTATACTGTTGCCTTAGCTCCGGCAATAAAGCCACAAAAAGTATCAGCAGGGCCAAAAAGATGTAAAAGGCATGCAGCCAGCTTACGGCCTGTATAAAACCCATTTGCACCTGTATCCAGATAATTAAGCTAAAGGCCATATAAATACAGAAAGACCAGGACCAGTGCATATCACCAAAGAAATTCAGTCTTTCAGCAAAGCTGCTTTCGGGTTTCTTTAATAAAGCGAATATCAGCAGAAACGAGCCGATACCCAGCAGGCTAAACAGTATGATGCCCGGTATCAGAAAACTACTGAAAGGCGAATGTTCCAGTAAAGAAAGAGGCATGCCCATCAACTCACCGCCAGGCGAGAGAATCAATACCCCGCCACCGCCAATTGCCCCTAAACCCAAAAAAACGAGTAAGAAGATTAAAAAATATAAAGCTCTTATTTTCATTTGATGTAAAGCTGATAAGCTGTTCATGATTCATTCTGAGTCCTTCAGGATACAGGAATGCGCTGCAGCAATGGTCCAATGTCCATTATCTTTGACCCAAACTCTTGTGTAGCGGCTCATTGCAGAAAACGGCTGGCCTGTAAAACTGCCAGCTATTCGCATCAGTACCGATACGATAGCGCTGCCTTCCTATAAAACAATCTTCTGATCTTCTGGATACAGCCTATCAATTTTGAGATTGCCTGAGCGGTGGTTCCCGAGATCCATTTCTTTTGTATAAACAAGTCCGGAATGATCTGTAAAGATTAGACGGTCTGACAGCAGTGCTTCTAATTTACTTAGGTTGCCGGCTAGCATTGCCAGCCTCAATTCTTCTTCTAGTTTTTTAATTTCTTCGATGTTGTTCATGCCTGGTTTTGATTGTTCTAAGATAGAACTTAATTCTCTGACTCTATTTTCAGGCTTGCTGGGTATATTTCGCTGAAACTATTCCGATGCTAACAATATCTTTTATCACTAAATATTTATTGTTATTCAATAAATTATTTTTGATATATAATAAATATTTCTATGTTTGTAAAAATAAATCATGAAAAATCAGGCAATAGAAACTATTAAAAACAAAGGCATGAAAACCATTCTGAACGTATTGAAGACCGGTGCAACGATCTTATTCTATGCACTTATATTTTTCTCGGTAGTTATCACTACGCGCTTCATTAATAAACTGATGGCGCATGATACCTATATTACGATTAATGACGGGAATGTTGAAAGCTCATTTAAAAGCCTGAACCAGGAAGAGCTCCCGAAGTTTACTTACACAGCAAATCACCAAGCCCGTTACAAGCCGAATGAGCTTAGCTACTCCATTGAGGTGAAGCCGAATACGCTCACTGGAATCTATTATATGGTATCTACCCTGGTTTTTATGCTGATCGGAATCCTGATCTTATGGACGTTAAAAAAAATATTTACAGAAATCAGTATTGATCAGCCCTTTAAGCATAGGGTGGTGAAGTATTTGCAGTTACTGGCACTCTTGTTTATTTTATCAGAAGTCTTAGGATTTATACATTATTTTATACTCGGAAAACTGATAAACAGCTCGCTGGCCCTGAACGGCTTGCATCAGGTTAGCCAAAAAGGAAGCAGTTTGTTAATTGGTTTTATTGTCCTGATCATCATGATCGTGTACAAACGGGGCTTAGAGATTTACGAAGAAAACCGCTTAACTGTATAAATATGCCAATCGTAGTCAATTTAGATGTTATGCTCGCAAAACGTAAGATGTCCTTATCGGAAATTGCTGAGAAAATGGATATCACCTTATCCAATATTTCGATTCTGAAGACCGGTAAGGCTAAAGCCATTCGTTTCTCAACACTTGAAAAGATCTGCGAGATATTGGAATGCCAGCCTGCGGATATCTTAGAGTATAAAAAATGAGCTGAAAGTTTGGTTGAGAATCAATAGTATGTGTTTGATGAGGATTTCAGGGATATTAAGGAATTAAGATCGGTTAAGCTAAGTTAGGCGATTAAATAAGTCATGGTTCCCGGAAAGGGGGCGTTCAGATCCTGACTATTCGCCCGTTGTTGATCATGGATAAAACATCATTTGCACGTTAAATAATGTGGATCCGGGGCCGCTCCCGACCAGTAATCCTTAAAAATGACATGGCCGGAATGGGTCGGTTAACGGGATTCTATTGCGTTTCTATCAATAGACGAGCACCCTCGGGGTCGAAGCACAAAAAAATTTACCGGGCAAATCACTTAGCTAAGGCCTGTCTCAAACTCTCAATTCCCCGGCAGTCCTTCCTTTGTTCAAACTTTCTGCAAGTGCCGCCGGGTTTAGGCTAAGGGTATATATTAAATCCATTCTTCAGGAGAGTTCAGGCTGCGGGATTTCCAGAGCCAGTTCAATATAAAAAGTTACCCCTGCAGCGGGATTGTTTTCAAACCATAAGCGTCCGTTATGTGCCCGCACAATCTCGTTGCTGATATAGAGTCCGAGTCCGAAAGGTTTCTCACCCGAAGTGCCCGGACGTTTGGAGGTAGTGAACATATCAAACAGGTTTTCTTTGATTTCGTCAGGGATACCTATTCCCTGATCGCTCACAGAAATAATAAGCTTGCCGGCAAAATTGTGAGCCTTGACGAGAATCATGGTCTGCTCCGGACTGAATTTTATTGCATTACTGATCAGGTTGCTGATAACCCGGCTCATTTTTTCGCGGTTTACAAAAATCTGTTGCTGCTCATTAGGTAATTCGGCGCGGATTGTTTGATTTTTTTCCTGCGCTTTAAATTGCAGCAGGTTGGCATTATTGCTCAGCAGGGCATTCACATCAACCCATTGCTTGTTTGTGAGCTCCTGGTGGTTTCCTTCGGCAGCTTCAAGAAGCTCATTGATCAGAATCAGGGTATCCTTACTTGTATTCCGGATCAGCGAAAATATTTCATCCTGTTCGCCGGTGTTTTCTCCCTTATCCAGCATCAGTCCGCTTACTGCAGCTATACCCCCAATCGGATTTCTGAGATCGTGCGCTACAGCATGTAATATACGGTCTTTTTCCTTACTGCTGTGTTCCAGACTATTGAGTGTTTTTTCAAGTGTTTCTTTCTGCTGGTTTATCTGATCGTTTAGTTCTCTCAATTCAATGACGCTCTTTTTTGAGCGCTGGCCATTTTTGAAAACCAGGAAGACTATAACCAGAATCATCAGCGTAAAAATGACTACCACCACAAGGGAAATCTGCTGTAACTGGCTGTTCTTTTTTAGAATATCTATTTCATATTCCTTTTCCAGACCAAGCAGTTGGGCATTTACATCCCCACCGATAAGGCCCTCATTACTTTTCTGGATAGAATCTTTCAGCAGATTATAGCTAAGCAGATGCTCTAAGGCCTGACGCGGCTCATTCAGTGAACGGTAATAGTCGCTCATTAGCCCGTTCCAGTTCATTTTCACGTCGGCATTATCAACCGAATCCATTCCGCCTTTCACACTGTTTAAAGTCTGGCGGAAGGCCTCCAGCTTATTCTGTTTCTGATAGAGCCGGGCCAGTTTTATTCTGGTAAGCTGACCGTCGGAGAGATCGGTAAGAGCGGTTGAATTACTCTGTATTGATTTTTTGAATAAATCTTCAGCAGCCTTCAGGTCGCCCTTCTGCATATAAATATCGCCCATATTGCCATAAACTACCCCTTTGGCTACCTGATAGGTTATTGCATTGACATTAAAACCGGACTCGTTCTGAACGATGAATTTTAAAGCTTTGTTGTAATATGCCAGGGCACTGTCGGGCACATTCGCTTTTGTATAACACAGGGCTATATTATTTAACACCTCCTGTCGTCGCCAGAATACGGAAAACACATTTTTACAACTACCTGCCTGGGCAAAAGCAGTCTTAAAATTATCGGCCGAACTGATGAAGCGCTTTTGTTTGTACAAGACCATTCCCAGCCGGTAGCTGTATTCACTCAGTGTGCAATTGTCAAGTTCCTTCGCAATGACTTTGGTTTTGAAATAATATTTATAAGCATCCTCATAATTTCCGGCAGCAAAATAAATATCCCCTTTGGAATAGTAAGCCTGGGCATGCTCCTTTACCATGTTGCGCTCATTATTGCTTTTCTCAATGAGCCATACCATGCTATCGGCATAGGCCATTGCCTTCGAATAATCCTTCACTGCCTGATAATAATAACCGCAATAGAAGCCGTAGAATTTAAAACGTTCGTTTACAGTAAGTTCTTTCGCGTGATTGTAGGCAGAATCAAGATAATTGAAGGCATTGCCTTCGTAATAAAAGCCATAGCGCTTATTGGCCTTCACTATTGCCTGGTCATAATAATCTTCGGAAGAATCCTCATTGCCATTTTTTTTGCAGGATGAAAACAAAAGCGCAATCAGGCTGGCAATTAAAATGGTAAAGCGGACACTATGGTGGTTGATGAAGGCCATTCGGTACAATGATCAAATATAATATTTTGAAGAGACTCACAAAGAAATATCGGCCGGCTGCCTTTGAAAAGCTACGGATAAAGTATTGAGACTTAAAACATCTATCTATAAACATACAACTCGTGTTAAGTTAAGTGTAATTGGTTATTGGTTTTTGCTAAGGGCTTTGAGCCATCAAATTTGAGTAATACTCACTTTATTGCTATTTTTCAGATTTCAAGCTGATTGCTCAATGCCATCAACGTCCATGTCATGTCATTTTTAACATAACACTCGCTACGGGGGCGAACCACAAAAAATTTACCGGCCACTGGATACTAAATTGTTAAAATGCTGGAATCTTTAGGCCCATTTTACAAATAACCGGAACTACACCTCCCGGATGTATATCTGCAATAAACTTTGAATTGTAAACAAAGCTCAATAACTTAGTTGTAAGTTCCGCTTCCTCAATTTCTTAGAATCTACGATGAAGCTGTATGCTTGTAAGTTTAGCGCGAAACGATTGCCCGATTTAATGATAGAATGAAACCATAAAACAGAACATGATGAGCCTGAAATTTAATTTGCTATTCATATTGATTTTCGCTTTGGCTTTGTCTGGCTACGGACAAAGCCCGGCCTTACTATTTAGTCCTCAGAATCCGGTATCAGCAGATTCGCATGGTGTAATCAGAAAGATTAAAGCACCGGAAACAGGAAAAAATTTAACGGTAGTCTATCATGATGGACAAAAGAGAAAAGTGCTGAAAGATGAGGTATGGGGTTTTCTGGATAAGAAAGGAAGAGCATACCGCATCGCAGATAATCAGGTATTCAGGGTAGTAAGTCAGAATGATATTGTTAAGTACGAACGTAAACTTGCCGGAACCAATCAATACCAGCGGCGTTTTAGTGCTGATCTTGAATCTCCTTTGGTGCAAACCAAACGGAAGGCAAGATTACAGCAGGAAAAACCGGCTGCAAATGAATAGGGGCTTTGTCTGATTGACTGGCAGGAGTACCTAAAATTAATGCCCTAAACCTTTATGAATACTGTTATCACTTATAAAAACAATTTGTAAGTAATAGATTTGGGTATACGGCCACATGGGTTCATTCTCATCTGCCATTTTAGAAATACGTTCAAGCCATGAAATTAAGACTGATTCCCATCCTATTGATTACCCTTTTACTCTTTGGCTGCAATGGAAGTCCTGAGCATGCAGGCAATAGCGATCAGGCAAATGAATCCATTCCGCTTATTAATTATACTCTTATTAAATCCTATCCGCATGATACTAGTTCATTTACCGAAGGATTTGTAATGCATGCGGGTAAACTATTTGAAAGTACCGGGGCCAGTCAGGATATTCCTCAGACCAGGTCATTATTTGGGGTTGTTGACCTTAAGACCGGAGAAATAGAGGTAAAAGCAGAATTAGACCGGTCGAAATATTTTGGTGAGGGGATTGCCTTTTTAAATGGGCAGGTATTTCAACTTACCTATAAGACTAAAATTGGTTTTGTTTATGATGCAGTAAATTTCAAAAAGCTGAACGAGTTTACTTTTCCGAGTGCAGAAGGCTGGGGGCTCACAAGCGATGGAACAAATCTGATTATGAGCGACGGGACTTATGAGCTAAGTTATTTGGACCCGATTAGTTTGCAATTGATTAAGAAGATTTCTGTGACTGAAAATGGCTATGCTAAAAACAACCTGAATGAGCTGGAATATATTAAAGGTTTTATTTATGCGAATATCTGGATGACGAATACGATTGTGAAAATAGATCCGGCTGATGGTAAGGTGGTTGGCCAGCTTGATCTGAGTTCATTGGCAAACGAAGCAAAAAACAGTTATTCCGGTTCATTGGAGATGAATGGTATTGCTTATGATTCGATTGCAAACAGAATTTTCGTAACTGGCAAGCTATGGCCCAAAATATATGAACTGCAGATTGATAAGTGATAAAAAACAACGGGTCGCCAATCTGGTGTATAGGGTCTCATAGTGCTCTCTACTGTATTATAGGCTGGTTCAGTCCTTTCCTTCGGCGTTTTGCTACAAGAAATAGCCGGGGGGCAAATAATAAAAGCCGGAAGCTAGCTCCTCGGACAAGGTTTATTTTACCCGGAGCCGTATTTCATAAGAACGGCTAGCTCGTCACTGCTACTGCACGCAAGAAGCTAATTCATTTAGCGGAATGGATAGAAAAACAACCGCTTTTGAAGGATATGACCGCATTAGGAGACCGGGAACTGCTTTACTATTGTAAGCTTCCCTGAAATTGTAGTCATCCCATAGTATACCCCTCCCAAAAATTGAAATCTTCCTTGCGAGGATTCTCATCACAAACATTAGCCAGTTCATCACATTTACTAGGCAGTACCAGCGAACCATCCTATTCTTGCTGTGCATTAGCAATTCTGCTGCACATACAATTATAATATGAACAGTTACATCATAGAAACTCAAAACTTAAGCTTTGGGTATTCGGAATTAATGACCATAGAGGGCATCAATCTGAAAATTGAAAAAGGGAGTATTTATGGTTTACTGGGCCCGAATGGTGCCGGAAAGACCACCACCATCCGTTTGCTGCTGGGCTTACTGGATCCTCTGAATGGGGATATTAAGATTTTTGGAATGTCGCATACAAACAAGTCCATAGACATCTTGAAAAATGTTGGTGCAATGATTGAAAGTCCGAGTCTCTATGAACATTTAACTGGTTGGGACAACCTTGAAATAACCAGACGGATTCATAATGTACCCCGGAAAAGAATTGACGAGGTTCTTGAAATTGTAAAACTTCAATCCGCATCCCGCAATAAGGTTAAACACTATTCGCTGGGAATGAAGCAGCGCTTAGGTCTTGCCTTAAGTCTGATTTCAAAACCAGACTTACTTATTCTGGATGAGCCTACAAACGGACTTGATCCGCATGGAATTATCGAGACCAGAGACTTACTTTCAAGGCTGAGTAAAGATTATGGCATCACGGTATTAATCTCGAGTCATCTGCTTTCAGAAGTTGAGAAACTGGTTAGCCATATCGGAATTTTAAGCCAGGGTAAACTGGCCTTTCAGGGGACCATGCAGGAATTACTGGCACTGAAACATCAGCAGGGTATTCTCCGCATTCATACCAATGACAATACTGCATCCGCAATGGTGCTGAAGGATCAGTTAAACCTCAATTCAAAAATTGCTGAATCAATGGAAGTTCCTTTTAACACTAAAGAAGAGATTGCCCAAATAGCCCGGATCCTGATTCTTGAAGGCATAGAAATGTACGAGCTGCATGTTATCAATACCGACTTAGAACAAATTTTCCTGAATATAACCCAAAATTAATATGTCAAACCTGTATACCTGCATTTCTTCCGAGATTATTAAATCCAAAAACACCTTTGCGCTCTGGCTTACCCTGATTGGAGCTATTATTATCCCATTGACCATTGTTATTACTTATGCTTATAACTGGCAAATGTTTATCCCAAAAGCCGGACAGAACCCCTGGATTGAGATCTATGAGCGTTCATTCAATGGCCTTACTTTGTTTACTCCATTATTTTTGATCCTGATCATTGCCCTGCTTTTTAATATCGAACACAGATCAAATGCCTGGAAACATATTTTTGTACTGCCCATATTTAAGGGAAACTTTTATTTAAGTAAGTACAGCTTTTTGTTTTTGCTCATTGGTGGATATTATCTGTTGTTTGTCGGCTTAATCTGGTGTAGTGGCATCTCTTTAGGATATTACAAACCGGAATTACAATTTCTAAGTACGGTACCGGAATGGTGTAGTATTTTAAGCTTCCTTATTAAATTTTTCATTGGCAGCCTTGCAATCATTTCAATTCATTTCTGGCTCAGTTTCAGGATAAAGAACCTCGTTGCCAATTTGGGTATAGGCCTTGCAGGCATAGCCTTTGCGATATTGTTTAACGGCAGCACCGGATATAATTTGTACTTCCCCTACTCTTTTCCGATTTTGATGCTGAACTATCAAGCCAACCAGGCTTACTTTTTTGAGACTTATCATATTTTCAGCATGATCCTGTTTGTGGTTATTTCGACTGCTGCTTATTTTGATTTTGTTAAACGGTTCAAGGGATAATTCCTGAGGGTAATCATAGTTCAGACAATGAATGAACTGGAAGCTAGGACAATTTATGTCCAGTTGTAATCTAAATCCCTCAGCCTAATACCAACCATTCCCTAAATAAAATCTACCGTTTACACAATAAAAATCAGAACATTTAAAGATTCAGAGAACATTTCATAACTTTTGGATGAAACTATTCTTAACCAATGAGCTGTGGAATTAACACTCAAGATGGGAATAGGTAATTGCTGTCTCCAATGAATTTAGACCATTATGATATTATTGCCAACCCAAGCTTTTTAGATTTCGAGTTTGACAGTGATGGACCAAATGGTATAATTAAAAAAGTTGTTAGGTTTAGTCCTAAAAATTCAAATGGAATTACCTATTTCAATCTTGGATTTGGTGATTTAGATATTAGAACCGGTATCATTAACGATCTTACTGTGTCAAATAATAAAGATAGAGATAGAATACTTGCTACTGTTGCATCAATTGTATTAGCGTTTACTGAACAATACCGAGATGCAATTGTATATGCTAAAGGTAGTACACCAGTCAGGACAAGGCTTTACCAAATAGGAATAAGTTCAAATTGGGATGAAATTAATACGCTTTTATATGTTTACGGATTTGCGGATGAAAAATGGCAATCATTTAATAAGGATGTAAACTATGAGGCATTTTTGGCTATGCGCAAATAATAAATTAAATTTGTTTATACAGAATATAAATATGGCTGGAACTCACAATAAAATATCAAAAGATACAATTCAGGTTGACAGCAATGTGAAAGATTACGGGAATCAACCTTATTTTGTAAAAAAAGCCAATAAGTCTAAATTTTTCTTAGATAAAAATGGCTTTCCAAAAGATCTTTTACAAAAAAGGAAAGCCCAAATTTAGGCCTTCTATTATTTCAAGCCCTTAAACTAGTCTTTAGTTAACACAGCACTCTATAGATTATTCAGCATATAAAGGACAAATTGGTTTATGAAATAGTATTGGCAATCATTCCGATCTTCGGCATATTCCGCAATTTTCAATCATCCAAAAAAAACAAATCATTATTATCTTATCTTTATTCCTAAAGCACTGTAAATCATGACTCTTGCATATCTAAATGCCTCAGGCACTGAAATTATTTTCATCATTTCGTATTTCCTGTTGATCATTTGGGCCGGGCATTATGGTCGCCATACAGTATTAGGCTATTGGGGTACAATTATAATTGGGCTATTCGCCAGCCCACTCTTAGCATTTGCAATAGTTTATATCCTGAATAACAAGAGAAATCTGACTTCCGAAAAATTCTGAATTAAATACTTGGATAGTATACCAGGCCCTTCAAAATAATATTGCAGTTTATAATAATCAATCGTAATATTGCAATATACAATTATGGGCTTAACGAAAGCGGATATCTTCAGCAAAGAACAGAACCGATTGGCTATGCTGCTAAAGGCTCTGACTCATCCTGCGCGGATTGCGATTCTTCAACGGATCATGATTTCAAATACCTGTATTTGCGGGGATCTGGTTGGTGAATTAGGTCTGGCGCAGGCTACAATTTCTCAGCATCTTAAAGAGCTTAAAAACGTTGGACTGATTAAGGGTTCGATTGATGGGACAAGCGTATGTTATTGCATTGAACATGAGACCTGGATAGTATTGGAATCAATTCTGCAGGATTTTCTGGCTAATTATAAAGGAGAAACTATTTGCTGTGAGTAGAAATAGATATTGAAGGAACGAAGACAAAACATAAACTGATCAAATTTAAACAGATGAAAAATATACTCGTACTCTGCACAGGTAATAGTTGCAGAAGCCAGATTGCTGAAGCTTATCTGAGACATTATGCAGGCGATAAGGCAACCATTTACAGTGCAGGGATTGAGACTCATGGTGTGAACCCGAAAGCTATTAAGGTGATGGCCGAAGATCATATCGATATCTCAAAACATACCTCCAACAATGTAAATGAGTACCTGGATATCCCATTTGATTATGTGATCACTGTTTGCGATAATGCAAATGAAGCCTGCCCATACTTCCCCGGAAATGTGGAACGCTTTCACTTTAATTTCCCGGATCCGGCGAAAGCCAAAGGAACGGAAGAGGAGATCATGGAGGAGTTTAGAAGAGTGAGGGAGATGATTAAGATGTACGTGGCGGAGTTTGTACAGAAGCACTTAGGAAAATGAGATCATTAGCATCCCGAAAACAATCGGGATGAGATCATTAGCAAATGCTTAGGAAACATGTATTGTAGGAATTTTGCGACTGACCCTGAAGGGGTCAAATGTTTATAGAATTATTAGTACGGAAATCCCGACCCTAAAGGGGTCGAATGTAATTGGAATTATCAAATGCATCCATAAACAAAGACCACTATGTCAGCAACCAACTGCGCTCCTGCGCATCAACGAAAAAAACTGGGCATCCTCGACCGCTACTTAACCCTTTGGATATTCCTTGCGATGGCAACAGGGGTAGCAATAGGCTACTTTATCCCTTCGGGCGCAGGATTCATTAATTCCTATTCGAGCGGAACAACTAATATTCCCTTAGCTATAGGATTAATCCTGATGATGTATCCGCCCCTCGCAAAAGTAAAATATGAGAACCTTGGTGAAGTGTTTAGAAATACAAAAGTGCTGAGTGTTTCCCTGATCCTGAACTGGATCATCGGACCGGTACTTATGTTCTTTCTTGCGATAACTTTTCTCGCTGATAAACCTGAATACATGGTTGGTTTAATCCTGATCGGACTTGCCCGCTGCATCGCAATGGTAATTGTATGGAATGAACTTGCAGATGGAAATAGGGAATATGCTGCTGGTTTAGTTGCTTTAAACAGCATCTTCCAGGTATTTCTATACAGTGTTTATGCTTACGTTTTCATTACCCTCCTGCTTCCGGTCTTTGGGTTTGAGGGTTCAGAAGTAAATATTACGATCGGAGAAATCGCCAAATCAGTCGGCATCTATCTTGGTTTGCCTTTCGCTGCAGGTATCATCAGTCGTTATGGATTGATTCGAATAAAAGGCGAAG
Organism: uncultured Sphingobacterium sp.; assembly: GCA_964529165.1. Classification (GTDB taxonomy): domain Bacteria; phylum Bacteroidota; class Bacteroidia; order Sphingobacteriales; family Sphingobacteriaceae; genus Daejeonella. The sequence goes on along the minus strand of CAZGWG010000008.1, from coordinate 8,746 downwards.
AATGGTACGAAAAGAAGTTCGTTCCCTTTATCTCACCAATCACCCTGATCGCCTTACTATTTACAATTCTTGTCATGTTTAGTTTAAAGGGAGAATTAATTGTACAAATCCCTTTTGATGTCGTCAGGATTGCGATACCTCTTGTGATTTACTTTGCCATTATGTTTCTGGTCAGCTTCTTCTTTGGAAAGGCTTTGGGAGCTGATTACTACCAAAATGCATCCATTGCCTTTACCGCAGCAGGTAATAATTTTGAGTTAGCTATAGCAGTCGCCATTGGAGTATTTGGAATTAACTCTGGTCAGGCATTTGCCGGAGTAATCGGTCCGCTGGTAGAGGTACCCGCATTAATCGCATTGGTTAATGTTGCCTTCTGGCTTCGAAATAAATATTACAAACCTGTAGCAAGTACCAAATGAAGATTGCCCTTTTCTCGGATATTCATGCCAATCAACCCGCATTTGAAGCATTTTTAAAGGATCTGGATAGCCGGAAAGCTGACGCAATTTATTGCCTCGGAGATCTGGTTGGCTACAATGTATGGCCTAATGAGATTATCAATGAAATCAGGAAGCGGGGTATAGCAACCCTTGCTGGGAATCATGATCTGAAAGTTAATGCACTGCCTCCAATCAAAAAAGAGGAATTGGCTACATCAGGAAAAGATTATGCCTATCATATCATTGAGCCCGAAAACAGAACTTATCTTCTGTTGCTCCCAGCACATATTAAACTGGAGTTTAAGCTAAATGACAAGGAATTTAATATCCTGATGGTTCATGGAAGCCCCAGGAGTGTTGATGAGTATGTTCTTGAAAGCACTGACAGAAGCTATGTTATAGAAATGATGAATGAGTGTAATGCCAACATCTTATGTGTCGGGCATTCCCACAAACCCTATCACAGGATTATCGATCAGGATAAACAGGTGATCAATATCGGTTCGGTTGGAAAGCCCAAGGATGGAAATCCGCAGGGATGTTATGCTATGCTTAGTCTGGATGATTCGGCTTTTGATCCCCTTAGAGTTGAATTTATTCGCTTTGATTATGATATAGAAAAAGCAGCGAAAGGAATTGAGGAGAGTCCGCTGCCGGCTGAATTTGCAGAAAGGCTAAGGGAGGGGGTTTGATGTACATGTGCGAGGGCACTGAACTACAAGGACTAATAAATGAAAAGGAAAGAACAGTCCTGCCCCAGGACAGTTTGAACAGGATGGCATAGGCGAGCGGCAGCAGGGAGGTGGCGGGTTGGGCCTTATAATGCGGGGCGCTTGGGAGAGTACAGAGATAGGTGGCGGAAAGCCACGACCTCTGCTATAATTCAGAATAAATTAACTTATCTCCTAATTTTAGCTCGGTTATATATTTGATGCCTTTCACCGGACTAAACCCACTGAAGAAATTAGACTTTAGATAAAGTACGCTTACTTCGCGGCTTTGCAATTCCTGTTGCAGCGTGTCGAGGTTTAGTCCCTTCTGCAAGCCATGATTGATGTAGAAAACCCTGCTGGTTTTATTGAGCTTTAAGATTATGTTATCTTCAGAACCTTGACTAACTTTATCAATTGTCGTATTGATAACAATGGAATTATCCCTGCTGACTGGGAGCCAGGTATAGCAATGCTATAATACCGTAAATAATATTATCACTGGTTTACCTGAAAGATGTTTTTATGATAGTTTAGTCTGGTTATCAGCAAGATAATAAATAAATTAGAGAAATGTACAGGTTTGCATCAGCATTGTAGGTTCAGAAAATGAGATTAAACGAAAGAACAATATTTATCTGTGGCATACTTGGAGCAGTATTTTTTGTAATTGCTTCGCTGCTGGCGGGATTGATCGCAGAAAATTATGACCCTGTGGTGCAGCTTATCAGTGAGTCTATGTCCGAAGATCGGCCTTACTCAAAGGAGATTCGTTATTTCGGATATATTCCAGCGGGTATCCTGCTGATGATATTTGCCTTCGCAGCACCTTTAAATATGCCCAAATCAAAGCAAATCAGGCTTAGCTTTTATGGGGTTGCTTTATTTTATGGATTGGCAACAATAACTGTTGGAATTTTTCCATGCGAAGCCGGATGCAATAAAGAAATGATCAATCCAGGTGTGGCCCAGGTCATCCATAATCTGAGCGGATTCTTTACTTATATTGGAATGCCATTATGCATTTTACTCATAGGTTTCGGATTGAAACATGCGAATACCCGTGCTCTTCTGTCGCGCGTTTCCATTTTATTGGGAATTAGCTCTGCTTTCTTTATCTTTATTTTGTTTGCGAGCCCTTTAAGCCCTTATGCCGGATTAATCCAGCGCACCATTGAAGCAATTTTTGTGTTATGGATTGTTGGGTGTGCGATTTCTATCAAGAATCATGAAAACAGGAGAGTAAATTGAAAAAGTACCCCGATAGCTATCGGGTCTGAACTATCCGACTTGCGTTTGAATCCTATCAATCTATTAATCCTAGCTCAGACAGTTTTTCTAATTCATTCTCTGAACTACCCGACCCGACAGCTATCGGGTCTTAATTCTTCTTTTCCATCCCGGCCTGCAACCAGCAACAGCAATAAAAGTTTACGGTAAAATTGCTGCTGAAAGTTGCAGTACCGCGTGGAATTTTAAGGGATATTCCATACACTATCCCATATCAACATTTTATATGATATTTATGTTGTCAAATCAAAACACCTCAGGTGCATTTTATTAAATATTTTGTCCGGGGCGGGTATATCCACCCGCTACTATCCCCGGAGCTCTGTCTCTGTATATTTGCTGATCTTCAGGAGCCCAGGTTCCCAATCCGTCGACATACCGGTTAAACATGCAGAATGCTGCTGCAATTAAAACGGTATCATGAATCTCCTGATCTGTTGCTCCTTCGGCTATCGCATCCAGAATCTGTCGGTATTCGACCATTTTACCTCCTCTTTGTACACTAGCAGCTATTCCCAACAAGGCTTTCATTTTAGAAGAAATTGGGGCTTCCCAAAAATTGATTTTGATCTGTTTTATCAAATCGCCATTTGTATCTCCTAAATGAGCAGAAGCAACCGCTCCGTGAACACTCTGGCAGAACAAACAGTTGTTAAGTGATGAAACATAAGTGGCAATCATTTCACGCTCTCCCTTTGTCAGCGTGCTTTCCCTGCATAGCAATACATTAGCGAGTCCGTTAAGCGCATCAGCAGCCTGCGGATCAAAAGCCATTAAGCCCCTGATTCCGGGAAAATCATTCATCAAATCAATATGTGCCATTTTACTCTTGCTTAGGTAAAGTATAACCATTGACCATACGCTCAGCCATTGCCTCATAAACTTCAGGCTCAGTAGGTGTTAGACTTGCCAAACCATCTACATAGCGATTGAACATGCAGAATGATGCAGCAATCAAAACGGCATCGTGAATTTCCTGCTCAGACGCCCCTTGATTTTTTGCATGGGAAATATCCTCCGTACTCACTGTCCTGGCATCTTCCTGAACTTTAGCTGCGATACTGAGTAAGGCTTTCAGCTTTTCTGAAATAGGTGCACTCTGATAATCTTCAAGTACAAAATCAACAATTCCTTTATCATCTCTGTAAAGATATCGTGCCGCAGCAGCGTGGCTGCTCATACAGAACATACAATCGTTTTTTGAAGAAACAAAACTTGCTATTAATTCCCTGTCGGCTCTTGAAAGGCTTGAATGATTGCCAAGCAGGGCTTGGGCAAGTTCATACAAAGGCTTGCCGGTTTCGGGTCTGAACATGACGAGGCTCCTGATTCCTGGAACCCCTTCTGGTACGTTGATATATGCCATTATAAATTTTTATTTAAACTTGAATCTGAATGAGCCACAGCCTCCGGAGAATAAAATGTAACCAGAAGGCCTATTAAAAAAGTGATTGAAAATACCAGTACTGCGTTTCCGTATCCACCCATAACATGGACCAGAGCTCCTACAAAGAATACAACAATTGCAGTGGCCAGTCTTCCGATATTGAAGCAAAATCCGGTTGCAGTTGCACGAATCTTTGTCGGGAATAGTTCTGGCAGATAGGAAGACAATGTTCCCTGACTGATACCAAAGAAAAGCGCCAGGAATGCACATTCAGGATAGATGATCGTGCTGAAAGTCTGGTTCGTTTTAAAAATGATGAAACACATCACAAAACAGCCGGCAAATGTAATCAGGAGTGTTTTTCTATGCCCCAGGTAATTGATCAGAAAGCCTGAGATGGAACCGCCAATAATTCCTCCGCTGCCAAGGATCATCATGGTAATTCCCCGTTCTGCCTGGCCTTCATCCCGATTCGGAAACAGGCTTTGCACCCAGGTTGGCATCCATGAAAATATTGCCCAGAGGCCAATGATCATGGCTCCAAAAATCATAGATCCCTGAATCAGATTCTTCTTATTGGTACTCTCAAAAAGGGCTAAATACTTTGAGGGCTGTTCTGTATCCAACGATTCCTGTTTCAGCCTCGACCATTCTTTAGATTCCCTGATCATAATCAAGGCAGTAAGAGCCGCAACCAGTGGAATAACCCCTGGTAAAAACGCTAAACGCCAGTTAGAAAATAGGTTGTTGGCAATTCCTGTCGAAATAATTCCAACAGGAAAGGTAACCGCCAGAATACCCAATGCTATGGCTCTTGATTTCGCAGGCCAAACTTCAGCGACTAAAATAGTAGCCAGTACCAATGTTCCACCAACTCCCAATCCCGAGAAAAACCTGAGCAGGATAACGATTTGCCAGCTATCTGAAAAACTAATCAGGATATTGAGAACAGCGTATAAACTAACCGCAATCACAAATGCTCTGATTCTGCCAATCTGATCGCCCAAAAAGCCAAATAATATTCCTCCAAATGTCCATCCCAGCAGAAACATCGAACCGATGTAGGCACTGACTTCTGTCAGATCATCCGCCCGCACATCCCCCATTAGTTCTTTAACCACTACTGGCAGGTATACAGGCATCAGGGTCGAGAAGTATCCCCCAAAGGCATAACAGATCACACAAATGGCGAAAAGAAGATTCCTGCCCGGGGTTTGATTTCCGGTATCTATCATTGCTTCAGACATAATACTATTTCAAGAGGTCATCGAATGTCAAAGAGACATAATAGACTCCTCCAACCGCAGGCGAGCCATAAGCCTGCACATTGTATTTATTGCTCAGATTGGTACCACCAATTTTCAGAACCGATTTTGCTGCCGGTATTTTAAAGCTAACCTGCGCCCCTAATTGTCCATAAGCCTCTATCCTTCCAGGCTGCAGATCACTGAATGACCCTACCCAGTCAAAAGCCGACTGCCAGCGGTAATTCATACTGAAGCCCATATTCTTAAATAGATTCCGGTTGCTCAGGATCAGGTTTGAAACAAATTTCGGTGTATTAAAAGCCGGGATGTTATTGGGATTCGCACCTTTAAGATCAAATGAAGTCCAGGTGGTATTTCCCGTTAACTGATAACTTTTAGGGAAATAATAGGTTAATCCCAGGGATGAACCTTGTGCACTTACTTTATCAGAAGCATTGGTATATAATTGATAAGCCTGCGCTTGTCTGTTCAGAATCTCCATTGCAGCAGCAGGGTTGGGAGTGTTATCAGCACCCAGTACCGGGCTTGATGGACTGATTACAACCTGATTCAGAATAAAGTCCTGATAATTACTGTAATAATAATTGACATCAATAAAGAGTTTCTCACTGATTAGGCCTTTATAGCCGATCTCATAACTTTCTATCTGCTCAGGCTTGATATAGGCTACATTAGACTTTTGAAGCAGGTGTTTATTATTGGCAATGGCTGTTGGAGGAGGAGTTCCCGATCCGACAGCAGCACCAAAGGCGGCGCCAAATGCACTTACTGAACTTGATGTATAGGAATTACTGTAAGCCGGAAGACCTGCACTGTTTTCAGGGATACCTCCAAGGATGGTGATTGGGCCGACAAATAATTTGATGTATTGGTCAACTGGCGTAGGATTCCTGAATCCGGTTTGAAATGAAGCCCTGAAATTATGATTCTTTACAGGTGAGAATACTGCTGAAAGTCTTGGAGTAAAACTGCCCTTAAAGTTTTCATTCTTATCATAACGAGCAGAAGCAACGAGCTTAAACTTATCCTCGAATAGCAGTTTAGACAACTGAAGGAAGGCACCATATTCACTGATCGTTATTTTCTTATTCTTATCATCCAAAAGGGTTCCGTTGGTAAACATGTCGAACTTACGGAGATTACCACCTGCAAGTACATCCATAAATTTTACTGCCTTGCTGAAATCATATTGTCCTTCAGCATGATACAATTTACTATTACTGAATATTCCTGCACCTGCGAGACCCTGGATAAACTGATATTTATCCTTCATGGCATCGAATTCGGCTGTTCCGGGTAAAAATCTTCCCTGATCAGCAAATCCACGGGCAATCGTATGATTATTTGCTGCAATTCCGGTGATATTTCCTTTGTAGGCTGCTTCATAGCGTGAGAACCAGGTTGCATCAGCCACACTTGGACTTACCCTGTTGCCATTAAGATCCTGTACCCACTCCTGATTAACCTTTTGTCCGAGTGTACGTGGATTGTAGGAATCATGCGAATTCTCAATGGTAGTGTAGGCCCTGATAAAAAACTGACTTCCTTTTAGTTCAAGCCGATGTTGCTGTAGAGTGAAATTATTGATTGAGAAGCGGCTGCTGCCGGTATAATTGGCAGTACCTTGTCCAAAATTATATTGGTAAATAGCTTCCATGTTATCAGAAAGACGATAATGCAAAGCAGCATTCAGCTTCAGATTATCCACATTATAATCGGTTAAATAGCGTTCTTCATATCCGGTTCTTGAAACACGACCTATTCCGGTGATAGTTTGAGCGACTTCATCTCCATAAATGTTCAGGCCGTTCCTTCCGGGATTTAAAGGTCCGCGCAATGCTGCAGGAGTATTCTGATCGATATCATTGTAATTTGTTGCATACCAATCCAGACCTTTGAAATAAGATATATTGGTTTTGATTGCAAATTTATTGTTAAAGGCTTTTGCATAACGCATGGTCAGATCGTATAAAGCTGCCGCATCAGTATAGGCATCATTCAGGTGGTTAACGCCGAGTTTTGTTTGTACACTTAAACCCTGATATTGAAAAGGATCTTTACTTCTCATCATCAAAACCCCGTTAAAGGCTACCGGTCCATATAGAGCCGAGGCAGCACCGGGAATCAGCTCTGCACTTTCAGCATCCAGATCAGAAAGTCCGAAGAGGTTACCGACAGAAAAGTTTAATCCCGGAGTCTGATTATCCACCCCATCTACCAATTGAAGAAAACGACCGGTTCCAATACCTCCAAAACCACGGGTATTGATGGACTTAAAGTTCAGACCACTTGTTACTACGTCCAGCGATTTCAAGGATTGCAACCCTTCATAAAAACTGATGGAGGGCGTTTCACGGATAGACCGGAGATCCATTTTCTCAACTGTTACTGGCGATTGCATGATGTTTTCCTCTACTCTTGATGCCGAGACAACTACTTCATCCATCTGGGTAGATGCCGGTGAAAGAGAAACTGTAATCTGATTAGAAAATTCATTGACGATGACCTCCTGACGTACATAACCCAATCCGGAAATAACCAGGGTTATTGGCAAAGGCAGCTTTGTGCTTATCTGAAATTTTCCCTCCGCATCGGTAATGGTGCCTGCTAGCAGACCTTTAATTGAAACACTGGCACCGGGAATGGTTTTTTTACTTTCATTGTCACTAACTGTTCCGCTCACGATTCCACTTTGAGAAAAGGCCAAAACAGGAATAAAAAATACAATGAAAAATATATAGAGTAAGTTTGTTTTCATAAAATTTGGTTTTAAGGTTTTTTAATTAATTGCGGGGATCTTAGATATCCCTGTTGAACAATTTTGTTTCCCAAAGTTTGGTAGTAGGTAGGGTCGCTGGGGGTGATGCTGGCTAGTCCATCAACATATTTATTGTAAAGGCAAAATAAAGCAGCGATCAGTACTGTATCGTGAATTTCAAGATCTGTTGCCCCAAGGGATTTAGCTTTTTCAATAATGGACGGACTAACTCTTTTGCCGGAGATCTGAACGTTCTTAGCAATTTCAAGAAGAACTTTCATCTTATCACTTACCGGTGCATTTTCGAGGTCATGCAGAACCATTTGAGTGGTATTGCATTCTCCGAGTAAAATATCGGCTGCGGCAGTATGTGCGGCAGTACAAAATTTGCATTCGTTACCGGAAGATACTACAGTTGCAATAAGTTCACGTTCTGCCTGCGTTAAAGTAGATTCGCCCCTTAACAATATCTGGGTGAGATCTCTGATTGGATAGGCAGTATCCAACCGATATTCAAGCAAGCCTGTAATTCCGGGCAAATGCTCTTCCAAAGAAATATGTGGCATTTCGCTTCATAATAAATAATTAAAACAGCCTTGCCGTATCAGGTTAAATTGAGACATCTATTGCATAGATTGTATGATGAGCGGAGAAATAAGCATTATGCTTATCCCTTTAAATCATGCATTTAAAGCAATTGACAATCAATAAACATTGAAAAAAGAGCCCGAAAGCCTTCAGTCAAACAGGAAAACAGCAAGGAATTAATTATTCAGGAAACTATCTTAAAATAGCTCAGACCCAAGGAGCCTTGCTCATTGGATATAGCTGATAAACCTGATATTATTAGGAAATGAGGGATTCCGGAGGCGGGGCAAAGAGGTAATAATGCC
>CAZGWG010000007.1:43309-46919 GCA_964529165.1 uncultured Sphingobacterium sp. | reverse complement strand
TTATCAGCAATGGTCCCGGTGATCCTTCAGCAATGCCTTATGCAATCGAAACTGTAAAAGCAATATTAGCTTCAGAGAAACCACTCTTTGGGATTTGTCTGGGACATCAGTTGCTGGCTCTGGCGAATGATATCCGGACAATGAAAATGTTCAATGGTCATAGAGGGCTGAATCATCCTGTAAAAAACATCATTATCAATCATTGTGAAGTTACATCACAGAATCATGGCTTCGGAGTAATTCCCGAAGATGTCAGAAATTCAGATAAGGTGGAGATTACCCATTTAAACCTGAATGATCAATCCATTGAGGGAATCAGAGTTAAAGGAAAGAAAGCATTTTCTGTCCAGTACCACCCGGAGTCATCTCCAGGCCCGCATGATTCCAGGTACCTATTTGATGACTTTGTAGCCTTGATGAACAACTAATTTCGGTTGAGCCACTGAAAACAGAGTCAAAAATTCTTTCAATACTCCTGAAAATGAGTAGTTTTAAAAATATAACGTTCAGTGTATTAAGTACACTATGCAATCAGAATCTATACATTTCTTAATATAAAAATATCATGAGTTTAATTCTCGACGTACACGCAAGACAAATTCTGGATTCACGCGGAAATCCAACCATTGAAGTTGATGTAATCACTGAAAATGGCATTCTGGGCCGTGCGGCAGTACCTTCAGGTGCTTCTACCGGAGTTCATGAAGCAGTTGAGCTTCGCGATGGTGACAAATCGGTTTATTTAGGAAAAGGCGTACTGAAAGCAGTAGCCAATGTGAATGAAAAAATTGCCCCTGAACTTAAAGGCATTGATGTATTCGAGCAAAATAGTATTGACAAATTGCTTATTGCAATTGATGGAACAGAGAACAAGGGAAATCTTGGTGCTAATGCTATTTTAGGTGTTTCATTGGCTGTTGCCAAAGCTGCTGCTCAGGAAAGCCGCCAGCCACTTTATCGCTATGTTGGGGGTGTAAATGCGAATACCCTGCCAATCCCAATGATGAATATTGTAAATGGTGGTTCACACTCTGATGCCCCGATTGCTTTCCAGGAATTTATGATCATGCCTGCCGGTGCTTCTTCTTTTTCTGAAGCTTTGCGTTGGGGTACAGAAGTATTTCACACACTGAAAAAAATCCTTCATGACAGAGGTTTATCAACAGCCGTTGGTGATGAGGGTGGTTTTGCTCCTAAGTTTGAAGGAACTGAGGATGGAGTTGAGACAATTCTTGAGGCTATAGAAAAAGCAGGATATACTCCTGGGAAAGACATTTTCCTTGCCTTTGACTGTGCGGCTTCTGAATTTTATAAAGATGGAAAATATGATTATACCAAATTTGAAGGTGCAAAAGGTGCAATCAGAACAAGTGCTGAACAAGCAGAATATCTCGCTTCTTTAACAGAAAAATATCCGATCATTTCAATTGAAGATGGTATGGGTGAAGATGACTGGGAAGGATGGAAATTATTAACCGAAAAAATTGGATCTAAAGTTCAGCTAGTTGGTGATGACCTGTTTGTTACGAATGTAAAACGTCTGCAGCAGGGAATCGATGCCGATACAGCTAATTCTATCCTGGTAAAAGTAAATCAGATCGGAACCTTAACCGAAACCATTAATGCAGTTTCATTAGCACAAAATAGCGGTTATACCTCAGTTATGAGCCACCGTTCCGGTGAAACAGAAGATTATACAATTGCAGATCTTGCTGTGGCATTAAATTGCGGACAGATCAAAACAGGTTCTGCTTCCCGTTCAGACAGGATCGCAAAATACAATCAACTGCTTCGTATTGAAGAAGAACTTGGCAGCAGTGCTCGTTTTCTTGGGAAGAACTTCAAATACGTTAAGTAAATTTTGACAGCAGAACCAGACATTTCTGGATCTGTTTGTTAATAAGTTGATAATAAGGACATATAAAACATCCCAGGATTTATAATCCCGGGATGTTTTTGTTTTATATTTGTAGTGATGAACCGACTTTTAGATCTGATTCGTAATAAATATTTCATCGCAGGCATCGCATTTTTGACCTGGATGTTATTTTTTGACCGTAATGATTTGATGTCGCAGTATGAATACCGCACTCAACTCAATAAACTTCAGGCTGAAAAAGAGTTCTATCTCAAAGAATCAGCAAGGGCAGTAAAAGACCTCAATGAGCTGACCACTGATAAGACAAAGCTTGAGAAATTCGCCCGCGAAAAATACCTCATGAAAAAAGAGAATGAGGATATTTTTGTGATTATTACCGAAACTCCCGGAAAGGTAAAATAACTCTCAATCCCAATAATTAAACGTTTCTCAGCTTGTTGCCGGTAAAGTTTCTGTTCTTGCCCCCGCAGGGAGATGCCATTGTTTAGAGGGCAGGAGTTCCATTAACCTTCGTCAGGATCCTAATCCTTAAATAAGGACAGGGGTCTTATGTTTATAGAAAAATTATACGACCTTATTCCCTATCCATCCAGGAAAGGCAGACGGGATTGCTGTCTTACTATTTTTCTATAAACATTTAACCGCCTTCGAAAAACAAAAACCTCATAAAGGACAAAAGTGTACAGTAGTTAGTGACTACCAAATAGAGTACTACTTATACAGATTGGCATCACCAAAACCCGGATTCCCTTTAAGAGAACCAGAGATATTACCGGCAGCATTAATTGCACTTCCGATTGCATAAAAAAACTCATAAAATAAGCTGACAGAACCTCCCTCAACAAGCACTAACTCTTCGGGATCCAGCTCAACTATATTCAAATGTTTTAAGTCCATAACTTTCAAATTTTAATTGAACAATAAAAAATATTAAAAACTGTAATACTTAAATGGCTTTGTATAGTCCATTCAACTAGAAGGTAAATAGCGTTAGAGCTAATTACCATTACTTCAAAGCCACCTTAACTGTCGCAACACCCTGATTCATTTTTTTCATATTCCATTAATTTATATAGCTACCTACTCTTTACAGGCTTTTCGGTTTCCTCCTTCTGCCGAACAGCATTGATCGCGATAGTCTAATTAAAATATCTTCGGTATAAAAAAACTATAGTGATAGAAATAATTTCTTTTTACTTGACAAGCATCGCATTATGGCGAAACCGAAGAAGCTTTACCAATAAGAATTACTCGCTTATCAATAAGTCATTAATGTTCGGTTTCCAAAAGTAGGCTCCAGCTTGAAAGAGGGATAAGCTTGATCCATAAAGAGCAGTGTCATGATTTAGGGTATTTCCAACCCTAATGATTGGTATTTAGCCTGATTTTTTTTTCTAATGATCATGAAGGGCAATGTCATTAAGTTAGGTGATTAAATAACTCATTGTTCCCGGAAAATGATCGTTCAGGTAATCCTTAACTAAATGACATTGCCTGACGGGCTCAAATGTCTATAAACTCAGAAACACAGGAATCCCGAATCAGAATGGATCGTATGTGATTTCAAAAAACATACGAGCACCTACCGGTGTCGAAGCACAAGAACTTTTACCGGACACTTGTGATCAATAAGTAAACAATCGCATCAGGCACCTAAGCTTAAAATTAGCTGCCTGAATCGCAAATTTTTAAGGCTAAAATTACAATTGATCAGAGAACGCAGTTTTTTGG
>CAZGWG010000007.1:11801-43299 GCA_964529165.1 uncultured Sphingobacterium sp. | reverse complement strand
CCCTGAAATCAACTGATATCTTCATCTGAAAACTCCGGCTATAATAATAAGTACCTAACTGACGGGAATATTCAATCGGCGCATCCTTAAGTTTCAACTCATCCATTAGTTTATAAACCATGGAGGTAGACAAATTCAATCTTCGGGCTAACTGATCGGGAGTACCTGTACGCCGATGTTTGATCAGTTCGTGCAATCGGTTAATACGCTCAATTTGTTCCAGCAGCTTCATCTGAAATCAGTTAAACTTTTGAAATTCCATAGACATTTGCTGAGACCATAGCTGATAATACTCGCCACGATAAGCAATCAATTCAGCATGTCTTCCCTCTTCCAGCACCTGTCCATCTTTCAAAACAATAATTTTACCTGCATTTTTTATACTCTTCAGCCGATGAGAAATGACTATTACAGTCTTATTTTGAGCAAGCAAAAATTCTATTGCATCTTGAACATATTTTTCAGATACAGGATCAAGAGAGGAACTCGCTTCGTCCAGAATCAGTATTTCCGGGTCCCTGTACAAAGCACGTGCTATCGCGATTCTCTGTTTTTGCCCGCCCGAAAGCTTTGCTCCATTCTCTCCAAGCTGTGTTTGAAATCCATAGGGCAGCTCATCAATAAATTGAGTAATTCCAAGCATGGCGCAGATACCCAGAATCTTTTTCATATCCGGTTCATCATCACCAATCGCAATATTTGTGCAAACATCAGCAGCAAAAAGATCAATCTTCTGTGGTACAACACTAATTATCCTGCGCAATGATTTGTTATTGATATATTTTATCGCATAATCTCCGATGAAAACATTGCCTGCTTGTATTGGATAAATGTTTTGAAGGATAGCCATCAGACTAGATTTTCCTGAGCCGCTCTCCCCGACTATTCCTGTCATTTTCTGATAAGGAATCTCTAAATTTAATTTATCAAAAACCCTTGCTCTTGAGCCATAACGGAATGAAACATCTGCAAATCTGATATTTCCAAGATTTGAACGTCCCAATTCAAACTTATTGTCCTCATTCTCCTGTTCGATATCCATTATTTCAAATAAGCGGTCTGAAGCAATAACTGCATCCTGAACGGTCCTGTTCATCCCAACAAAGGCAGAGACCGGACTGGTAAAATAAGCCAGAAGGGTATAAAAAGAGAGTAATTCACCAGGGCTGATTTGCTTATCCAGGACAAAACCTGCTCCTACCCATAACAGTAAAATTGTGAATGAATGAGATACCAGCTCGGTAGAAGATCCTGCAAAAACAGTATTCAAGCCGGATTTATAAACTGATTGCAATAGTTCAGCAAATCGTATTTCAGTCTTTTGATTAGCATATTCCTCCAATCCAAATCTTTTGATTGTCCCAATCGTGTTCAGGCTCTCTACAAGCAGTGATTCCAGTTCAGCCGCATTCTCCATCAATTTGCGCTGAACTTTCTTATTGAGCTTATTTGTAATGAGATAAATAACAGAATATAAAGGGATGAGTATTAAAAGAAACAGCGCAAGCTTCCAGTAATAACTAAACATCATTGCGAAAGAAAATACCAGCATGAAAAAGTTAACTGCCATATTGATAAATACATCATTAATAAACAGTCGAATCTTTACCGCATCGCCTATCCTGGAATTGATTTCACCCACTCTCATCGTATCGAAAAACTGCTGCGGTAATTTCAAAAGGTGTTTATAATAACCCAAAATGAGTCTGGTATCTATCATCTGTCCGGTTCGAAGGATAAAAATACTTTTCATGGCACCTGTAAATACCTGAAGAAAGATGATCAGGAGCATACAGACACTCATAAGGTTTAGTAAATTCCTGTTCCCGGCGACCAATACAAAATCTACGATCTTCTGGACAAAAACAGACATTGAAAGCCCCAGCAAGGTGTAAATTACCGCGCCGAACATAGCCTGAATCAGTATCAAACGATGAGGCCTTAAAAGTGAGCAAAGCCGCCTGTAAAAGCTTATTTTCCGGTTATCCTGAGCGAAATTATCATCAGGCAGCAATAGAATCAGTACCCCGCTCCACTCTTCTCTGAAATCGATGAGTTTTTTAGAGAATAACTTCCCTGCTGCAGGATCCATGATACTGATCTTCTGTTTATTTACCTTATAAATTACCACATAATGATGAAGCTGACCATTTATGATGACGTGTGCTATGGCGGGAAGTGGTATTTCAAAAAGACTTTCAAACTTTGCCTTAACTCCTTTTGCCTCAAATCCCAGGCTTTGGGCAGCTTCAATCATCCCGGCAATATTCGTCCCTCTTTGATCTGTTCCTGCATACTGCCGAATGCTGGTTAAAGGAAGTTCCAGATTATAAAACCTGGCAACTGAGGCAAGGCAGGCCGCCCCACAATCAGAGATATCCTGCTGTTTCACCCTAATATTCATAATCCGGCGGCTTTAACTGAAAGGTTTGGATTCAGCCAATCATCAAGCTGATCATAAAGCAAATCAAACAAAGTACGCTCTGCCACCATGAAACGGGCAGTAACACTCATCCCCTTTCTGAGGAATCCTTTGTGCTTATTCTTAAGTTTCAAATGATCACTATCCAGACTACAACGAACCTTGAATACTGCAAGTCCGCTATCCGAGAGAATAACATCATCAGAAATCTCGGTCACTTTACCAGACATCAGGCCCCACTGATTGTAATTGTAAGCATCAACCTGAATGCTTACGGACTGCCCCTTTCTGACAAGTCCGATATCTGATGGCTTTATATAGCATACAACAATCAATTGAGTATCCGGTGAAACCTCAGCAATCTTCTGGTTTGCGATTACCCAGGAGCCCGGCTGAATACCCGCTAGATTTTGTACCGAACCATTGACTGGTATCCGCTGGATGAACAGCTTATTCTGCTCTGCAATTTCGGCTTCGCGGGAAAGCAGTTCACTCAGTTCCCTTCGGTAGTCTCCTGCTTCCTGTTCCCATTTTGATTTGTACCTGCTAATGAGCAATGATTGATCAGAAAGGGCCTTATCATACTCAAATTTGATCCTTTCAATTTCTGATAATGTAATTACGGCATTTTTATAAAGTATATTATGCCGCTTATATGCACGTTCTGCCTGATCTTTATTTATTCTTCCTTCGTCAAATTCATGAATAAATTGTTGCCAGGCAAGATTGTATTGCCCGCTCATAAAGACCGGCTTCATAGCCGGATAATTTCCCTGCTCCGCAAACCTGACTATTCTGACTGCATCCAGAAGTAAGTTCCTGAGTAGCTTTAAACGCTGACTTAAAATTTTGTTTTGCTGTCCGGGTAAAGAGGAATCAATCAGAAGAACAGTATCACCTCGCCGGACATTTTGATTATCCTTTATTCTGATCTGAGCTATTCTTCCGCTAACTGGTGTAAAGAGTGCGGTACGCTCTATTGCAGGCTGTATCGTACCCTGACTATTTACACTGATCGGAACAATTATGAAAGGCAGTGAACACAAGAACAGACTAACCGCTGAAAGAATTACAAGGTACAAAACACTGCTTGCCCTGCCGGTTTGGAATTTATTCCTGGTAAAAATAAAGGTTGAATGTTGATCATTCCAGGCTGATAAAGACATCTTCTGAAATTTAGGTAAGACTTCTCCCGGCAATTAAAGGATGTATTAAACATGGAAATACATAGAGATCGAGCATAATATTGCTCAAAACCCGTCCTCAATTACCCGGAACAAATGTACCGCTGAAGATTTCTGCTCTGAATTTAATACAGGATTTTTTAGTAAGTGGTATGTCCTGAAAAGTTAACGGCAAATTGATTTGCAGAAATTACAAAAAAGGGTGATCAGGGATGAAGAATACCAGGGAGTACTGACCGCTCAGCGGCAATGATTAGTCAAGCTGTTCTAGCTGATCGAGCAGATCATCCAGACCATCATCACTTTTCAGTATCAATTTCCTAACCTGTTCATAGAAAGCATCCAGACCCTCTGTATCTTCTGAGTACCCCCCATATTCCAACATACCTATTTTGGTATTTAAATGATTAAAGAGTTCAAAGGAAATTGTACCTACACTTTTTCCGATATATATCTTAAAATCACTGATTGAAGTATAAAAGGTATTACCATCAGCTTCCTCTTTCCATAGCAGTTTACCCTCATTGGTCAGTTCTCTGACTTTATTGTAAACTGACAGAATTTTCTTAGCTTCCATAGGATGATTATTAAAATGATCAGATTAAATTTCTCCATTTCGCTTTCTTGCAAGCCATTCAAGGCTCAGCAAAGCGACTATGATGAAAAATAGCAGTTTAAGATCTATAAGCGCGCTGTATTTTGGATTCTCATAAGTTACGGTTTTCACATTCTCATTCGCTCTGATTAATGCAGGCAATTCATCGAGCTGCTCCGGAAACAGCATTTGTCCGCCATTCTGTTTTGCTATAACATACAATAATTGATGATTGGCGATACTCTGCCTGTATTCTGCTTCTTGTCTGCTTATTATGAATTGTCCCTCAGCCTGATGCTTTACTTTACCAAGTACAGTGGCTGCAGAATAACTGTATTCTCCGGCAGCTAGTTGTCCTGCATCAAGTTCATAGGAGTTTAAGGTTCTTGAAAAGACGAATGAATAGCTTTTACCATCTTTATTCTTCAATGAGATAGTTACATCGGGTGTATTTACAAGCTCAAAGGCATCATTATATAAATCTGCATTCAACAAGATATGTTCATTTTCATCAAAGGTACTTTTTGACGAATAGACCCGGAATTTACGTTTATCATCAGCACTAACCAGGTATTGTACAGTTTTTGTAATTAATTCATCTATAGCCTCATGACTTGAATTTTCCTGAAAATCTTCCAGTCTCCAACGCCATATTCCCTCGGCAGCGAGTACAGCAATTCTCCGCTGAGCATCTTCTCCAAACAGAAACAAAGGCTTCTCTGTCGGGAGTTTCCCGATCCGCTGATTCATTAACAGATTTGAGGGAGCCTTCAGAGCATAATTACCAAAAGGTGCTAACAAAGGACCGAAATTACTGATCTTCGACCTGCTGCTTTCGCTAAGTGTAAAGGCATAAAAATCTGATTTAATTCCGGCGAAAGCCTCCTGCATCATCCCTGTAGAAGTAAGTCCGATTAAAGACTGGGAAGCTGAAAATGCTGGGATATTAGTCTGAGCACCTAAAATATACATTAGTGGTTTGGAAACACTTAATTTCAAGACTTCCTTTGCAGTATTGCTGATGGAGGGCAATTGATGTAAAATAAGCAAGCCTGCTTCCTGTATTTCTGCAGGAGAAACATCCTGGACCATCCTTACCTTGACCGAATAGTTTTTATTAATTTCGATTGATTGCCGTATCGCACTAATATCGGGATGAGGGGCATTGGCAAGAATCAGAATATTCTTCCTGCCATCAATGACTTCGACAAAAATGGTCTGAGTATTATTAACTATCGAAAGCTCATTCTCAAGTGGGGTAAGACGAATTGTATAGGCCTGAATTCCCTTTTTTTCAGCAGGCAAATTGAGTAAGACTGTTTCTCTGAACTCTCCTGATCTGATAGATACGGGTCTGGATATAAGTGTGCCTGTTTTTGAACTGACTGTAAGCAGTGAAGTACTTCCCTCTGCCTGATATGCTTCTATACTAACACCAATCTGAAACTCATTTCCCAGATAAACAATATCGTTATAATTCACATTGGATATCAGAAGATCGCGCCTTGCAATGGTATCTCCAAGTGCAATGGTATATAGTGGTGCTTTGATGTTTTTACTCTCATACTGAGGATTTGCACCTCTGTTGTAAATTCCATCAGTTCCAATAATTACTGCACCAATATTGCGATTGGAGAACTGATCATCAATCAGCTTAAACAGAGAAGATATATTTGTAAGCGAGCCCTCATACTTTAAATCCAGCCCATCTTTAATATCTTCTGCAAAATTGAAACTACGTATCTCATAATCAGAGGAAAGATCTTTCTCAAGCTTTTTGAGCCGGTCATTGTAATTCTGCGGGTTGAAATCTCTGGTTTTGGAGAGAAGGATTGAAGCCGAATTATCCTGTGCAAGTATTATCAGAGGTTTCTCAGCAGTACGGTTAATTGTTTTAACAAGAGGAGAAAAAAGCAAAAATGCAATCAATGCGATTACTATTGCTCTGAGTGCAAAGAGAATATTTCTTAGTCTTTTATTAAGATGTGCAGATGGCTTATATAAAACTAAGGCATAGCCGACACCTAATCCAACGCAGGCCAGTAGCCATAAGTAGCTTTGTGAAGTAAATTGAACTTGAAATAATAGCGGCATAGCTAATACAAATATGCCTTTTTTAAATTAAGCTTTCTCTATTTCAGAGATATTAATCAATCTCGAAATTGGCATTAACTACTGCAACAATCTCCTTTCTAATGGAGCTGACGTCGTTTACACCATAATCCGAGATCAGATTTGAGTTTTCAGGTGTAATCTGGAGGACACCCATTCTGGCACTTTTAAGAGCCCCAAGTTCCCGTCCGGTTGCTTCTGCAATACGTTCGCCGCGAATCATTGCATCTTTCGCAGCTTCAGCTTGTATTTCTATTTTAATATCGCCGATTTTGGTATAATAATACTCCGGTTGATTTACCTGAAAATTAACCCCGCGTTCAACCAGGGAACTGATTTCAATAGACATTGCTTTGATCAATTGCACATCAGAAGCTGAAATATCTATCATTTGAGAAGCACTGTAAGACCTGACACCGGTATTCTGTCCCTGCTGATTGAAGGTATAATTAGGATATGATGTTATTGTCTGTACATTAACCTTATCGCCGGCAAAACCTTTAGACTTAAAATATTCCATCAAAACAGGCTTTTGCGCCTGAAGTAAACGATAGGCTTCCAATGCTGTAGGCGCCTCAACGCTCAGGGTGCCACGTAATACTCCCAAATCAGATACGATAACCTTTTTTGCAGAGCCTGTAACCGTGATCGTCTGGTTCTCACTCTTGATCTTTCTCCAGGTTCCTGAGAATATAAAGGTTGAGACAATCAGTGAAAATCCTAAAATGCCAAAGGGAATAATGAAGCGATTGTTGATCATGATATTAAATTAAATAATTAATAATAAACAACACAGGCAAATTCTGTACCAGCTTTAAACTAAAAAACATATCTCCTATCTCGCTTCCCCTCTCCCATATCTCGTCTCCCTACAACATCCCCCCATCCACAGGAATCACCTGTCCGGTAATGTAAGAACTCATATCCGAGCCCAGAAATACACATAAATTGGCAACATCTTCAGTTTCTCCCGCACGCTTCAAAGGTATGGCCTGAGCCCAGCCTTCTACAACCTTCTGATCAAGTACTTCAGTCATTTCAGTCCTGATGAAACCTGGAGCAACTACATTCGAACGGATATTTCTGGAGCCAAGTTCTTTGGCAACTGATTTAGTAAAACCAATAATTCCGGCTTTTGAAGCTGCATAATTGGCCTGCCCGGCATTTCCCTGTACGCCTACGACCGAACTCATGTTGATGAAAACACCTTTTCTGTTCTTCATCATGATTTTAGATGCAGCCTTGGTTACATTGAAGATCGATTTAAGGTTGGCATTTAAAACCTCATCCCAGTTTTCTTCAGTCATACGCATTAATAAACCATCTTTGGTAATACCTGCATTGTTTACCACAACATCCAGACTACCAAAATCAGCAACAATATCATTGATCAGTTTCTCTGCCTCATCAAATTTTGAAGCATCAGAACGGTATCCTTTAACCTTCGTTCCAAAACTTTGCAATTCCTTTTCCAAAGCCTCACCTTTCTCAACAGAAGAGAGATAGGTGAATGCAACATCAGCACCATGCTCAGCGAATTTTTCGGCAATCTTACGGCCTATTCCTTTTGAGGCGCCAGTAATTAAGGCTATTTTTCCTTCTAGTAATTTCATAACAGATTTTAAACTGTGAAATTAGGACTTTTCTTAAAAATAAATACATTTTTCAGAAAAGGACCTTCAAAGCACTTTTAAGATTCCGATTACTAGGATATAGGTATCCGTACAAAAGCCGGGAATTCTGAAAATTATAAAATCGGATAAATCAATGATCTGAGGTTCTGACTTCGGATAAGATTAGTGTCCGCAAAGCTGACACATCCAGGGAATTTTATAAAAAAATTGTCCTTAAAAAAACAAGCAAATTAATTTCTCCGGGAGGTTCCGGCTGTGCTTCTTTCAGGAGATTTTAACCTGAAAAACATGGTATTCAATTCGCCTGGATCTTTCCCCAAATCCCCTTGATACAGGAGGGCAGAGAGCTTATTAATATGTGGTGAAAAAACACATAGGAAACGCACACTAAACGCATACTAAACCCTAACAAAACATAGTATTTCAGTGCGTTTCCTAAGCGTTTCCTATGGCTTTAATTTGTACTTATCCGGAAGCTGGTAATAAGCTGTCCCGGGACCATTAGTAAGAGATGCCGGCGACTAATTAACAGAGGGGAAAATCATTGGTTTAACAGGTCCATTCGGGTATGGGAAAGGACACTTTATAATGAATGATTTCAGGACGGAACATCAATACAAAGAATGAAGTCAGCCTTGTGTAGATAGCAAAGGATTTCTCCGGATACAAGAAATTTCCTGTTCAAATTAATCAGGAAATTCGGGATGCAGAAAGATCCTCAGCAGGAACAAATTTCATTGAAAGTGAGTTTACGCAATGACGGGTATTTTTGGGGGTTAACTTTTCACCTTTAAAAACATGTCCCAGATGCCCGCCACAATTTTGACAAAGAATCTCTATCCGATGACCATCTTTATCCATTACTTTTTTAACTGCGCCCTCAATCTCATCGTCAAAACTTGGCCATCCGCAATGTGAATCAAATTTATCTTCGGAGCGATACAATGGAGTATTACACTGTCTGCAGCAATAGATTCCTGATCTTTTATTATCCAGATATTCACCTGTGTACGGTCTCTCAGTACCTTTATGCAGGATAATATACTCTTCTTCGGGACTTAGTTTATTATATTCCATTTCTGATCTTTAATTACAAAGATATAGCGAGAAAGACAAAATAGAATTACTCTTTATCTGAATTGACATTCAGGATACAATATTCAGTTTGCAGGAAATATCAGAGCTCTCCGGGTATAACATACCTGATTTCGACATTCCCTACTCCTTTGGAATAGATGCCGATTTCTTTTGCGGCGGCCTGGGAGATATCGATGATAAAATTTCTGTTATGTGGCCCCCTGTCATTTACTCTTACTTCTACCGTCAGCCCATTATCGGTATTGGTTACTGCAACTATGGTTCCGAAAGGAAGCGTGCGATGAGCGGCTGTCATTTTTTTATTACTAAAAACCTCACCGCTGGCAGTACGCCGCCCATGAAATTTACTTGCATAATATGTACCCTTGCCTCTAATTACCCGGATACTATCAGATTGGATACGTTCAGTTTGGATAGTATCTATTTGAATACTATCTGTCTGAATATTATCCTTTTGTAGATCTGTCTGTTGCGCCGAAACCGAAAAAATTGAA
This sequence comes from uncultured Sphingobacterium sp., assembly GCA_964529165.1. Classification (GTDB taxonomy): domain Bacteria; phylum Bacteroidota; class Bacteroidia; order Sphingobacteriales; family Sphingobacteriaceae; genus Daejeonella. Next base: position 33,760 of record CAZGWG010000007.1, on the reverse strand, counting down.
ATAAAGCTGAAGAGTATAAAAAATAGTGCTTTCATCTGCTTCATTTATTGGTTAATCGAGGCAAAGATGGGTTTTTAAGCTGGAAGTTGCAAACAGAGAGGCTTAACAGGGTCTGATTCTAATTCTTGTTAAACTATGATTCCCTGAACAGATCTTGCATAAAAACCGACAGAAGCCAGCTTTTATGCAAGGAAATATTAAGTTCCGAAATAGATGTTAAGCTAATCCTACTTACTCACAACGTTTGAAAACATTGATCTTAACCGCGCCGGCATCTTCTATTGTAAAAGGATAATCGGCTGTGGTAAAGGTCTCCGTACTTAGCTGCTCAGCGAATGTTTTCATCTCTCCAAAACTGAGAAATGCTTCCTGAAGATTGACTTTATTTCCTGTTGAGGAGCAGCTTGAGCTCAAACTTCCATCAAGCACCCGTCCCTCATGAATGGATATTACTTTGTTGTTCGCAAAGCCAAATGACGAATTTTTCCCCTGAAAAAAACCGGACTCATCCACGGTACCATCTTCATTCAAATTGAAACCAACCTCAAGTGGCTCAGACTGACCAGCACTGAGATACTTTCTCCCCGGAAAGTGGAACCATATTTTATTATCTGATTTACGGTGAAGCTCAGCCGGTCTGTTATCCCTATCGGGTTGGATTGGTGCAGCCAGATAAAGTTTATTGCTTTTTATATTTCCGTCAGGACTAATATTGAACAAGCCATAATTTGATACTGCATTAATAGTTGATTTATGAACATAGGAAAGCAGTATGGATTTATCGCTAAGTACAAGAGGTTTTCCGAAAGCCATCGCAGCATTGGCACCATTTTCAGCAGACTTTGACCATAAGAGCTTCCCATTCATATCGAGCTTTTTAATTGTAAAACGTGTATCTCCACTTCTCTGACCAAAGGCAATCAGGCCGTTGTCTGTAAGTACACCACGAAAGGTTCTGTTAGTCCCTGCTCTCCATTTAACCGTTCCATCAAGGTCAAGTAAAATAATATCATCATTAAAAAATAGTGCAAAATGCTGATTTTTTACCTCCGAAAGTCCCGGCAACACAAACATATCCCCACCACTACTATAAATACTGTTTTTGGTGTCAGTAATCTTTTTGCTCCATACAAATGCACCGGAAGAATTTATCCTTGCAAGAAAAGGATATCCCTGGTTATATCTTCCGGATATTATAAATCCTCCATTACCGTCACTAATCATGTTGTCCACATTCGGCGGGCTCTGAGGGAAGTTTAACTTTCTTGCAAAAACAATACTGGTATCCGGCTTGAAACCCACCAGAAGCAAAGAATTAGTACCCACACCACCCAGTCGGTATAGGACATCCTTATCAACCACATTCACCCCATTAAAACTACCCTGGTTATTCAAGGTTAGTGTGGTACCTATAGTGAAATTATACTCTGCCATTTTAACTTTTAATGTCGTATTTCCCGGGTTCGTTGGTGTCTCATCGGGATCCGTTGTACTTTTTTTACAGGCCGAAATGCAGCAAACCAGCAAGATCATTGCAGCAAATTGTATTTTCAGATTCTTCATCATATTTTGTTTAAAAAACCAGGCCTAAAGAGACATCTATTCTGGAGCCATTATCTTTATTGATACCACTATCCATCAATCGCACGAAACGGAGTCCTCCAAATAACTTAGAAGTTGTATAAAGGTCGGCACCCAGAGTAAGAAGTCCCGGTAATGGATAATCCGGATTAGCTACATAATCATTCTTAGGATTGGCCACTTTGCTGAAGGTGATATCGTAATTGGCATAAGCATCAAGCCACATCTTATTGTTAATCAAATAGCTTGTCAGCACATAAGGGCCCACAAAAAAGTAATATCCTGCAGGATCAGTCACCCGGGATCCCGATTGGGAATTGGTGGCACGTTTGGTTGCAATTAATGCATCACCAAGACTAATTCCCGGACTGATAATGAAGCGACTACTTGACTTCACATTTAAAGCGGCCTGGTGCCATCCAACAAAGCCTGAAGTAATGCTCTGTTCTGAGCGATTGAATACCCGGTCTTCATTGATCCGTTTGATTCCACGGGCAATTGTAAAAATACCATCACCGAGATAAGGGTTTTCGAAACGATAGCGAATACCTCCTATATTGATCTTATCCTTTCTTAATCCTATGTTTACTGTTGGGGCAGAAAGTGCATCAGTATATTTACCTTTCAAGTGCGTGTACCTGAAAAACAGTTTTACACCTTGCTTAAGGAAAGGATTATTCTGTTTTTTATCTTTCAGGTCTTGAAAACTCTGAGCGATACTATTCAAAGCTATAAAGCAGAGAACTAAGACTACATATATTTTTTTCATGTCTTTATTTTTATGTCAATTTTTACAGTTATTAAAATTTCAATAAGCTCTAAAGCAAATTGTTAACGTCTTGATTTTGTATATCGGGAATAAGGAAGGATGTCAGAAAAACCACCACCCGGACACCATCCGGATGATGGCCGCTTACAAAAGCTTCATCTTCAACCATGAAGCCTATGGAAGCAATCTACCTGTACATTAAGCCCCAATAGACTCCTCCCTTGAGGTAAAAGCCATCGATTGGTCTTGATCCGATTTCGGCCGAAAGGCTCATTCTGCCCAGAAATGCATTGTATGAGGATGTATTATGTTTTTTAGCATAGGGATTCTGAACCCAGAGTAAACCTAACCTTCCGCCAATATTTCCACTTTTAATCTGGGATGCGAGAATAGGGTCCTTGATTTTACTTACCGGATAAAAAAGTGCATCAGCATATACCTTGTAAATAGCACCGGTAGGTGTGGCTTCCTTTTCATCCTTAAGCTGAGTTTTAATCAAATGCCTTGAGGTACTTTGCAGTCCGCCATAAATGCCGCTAAGATTAAAGGCTGAGCTTGCCTGAGGAAACTTAATCCCATCGGTTTGAACATTGCTTGAATTATGCTGCAGGCCTGCCCTGAAACCACTTATGGTCTTCACTTTTGAGGGAACAGGAAGATACTTATAAGTCTCGGTAGTTGTAAATACATTCCGGGTTCTTTTATAACCCAGAATAACTTTGGTTTCTTTCGTCCTCTCCTTTGTTTTTAAGTTCAGGAAAGCCCCTAGTTGGGCATGTTTGATACCTTTTCGTCCACCGACAGTAAAGTATGGCAGTCCAGCATTTGCTTCAAAACCAATTTTTTCCTTAAGTCCGTAAATACCGGCCAGACTTAACATTCCGGAGGTAGAAGCTTCCTTATTTCCTGCAAAAAACAACTCGAATGGAGCAATACCGAACATATGGTTGATGGTTTCATCCGGATCATCCATTGTTTTGGTGTAGCTTATATTTTGAGCATAAGCAATACCTGAATTGAGGCAGATAATCAGGATAAAAGCTGCGGGTATAATTGAATATTTTCCTTTCATATTATTTAAAAAGGCTTAGCATAGTAAAGTAAGAGCGAATCGAAAAGTTGATGCTCACTTGACTAATGATTTGAATAATGGTGCGGGAATAAAAAGCAGACAGGAAGAAGATTTCCTGTCTGCTTTTTTATTAACTCTGGCTGGACTTAATCTTTTTTGCTATTAACTCTGCTGAATTTTCCAGAGCTTTTTTGGCTGCGGCCTTATACTTTTCGCGGGTGGTAATCATTATAACCGGCTCATAATTAAAGTCTTTCGCAAAAATATTATTACTCTTAATTACCTTTCGATTAGGATCCTGGGTTATATCGGTCGTATAAGGAATACCAGATGGGATATCTGCTGCAAACCCCATAAAATCACCCTGCATTTTCTCGTTAAAGAAATATAAACGCCCCGTTTCAGGACCACCTGCAACTTTTACACTCGGATTTGCGTTGGCTGTAGTAGTATAACTTTTTGTAGTTTTTACTAGTTTATAGCCCTGTGACAAGCTCATATCCAGGGTAGACTTACTGGTTTTAACGGTACCTTCCAGTGTCATATCAGCAAAATCAAGTACAGCATGAATAAAAACTTCAGGCGCTCCAATATCCTTACTGAAACTTGCTGCCCTTTTTAATTTGCCAAATGCAAATAAGGTGTTCATGGCTGCATAGGGATTATAATTCGCAAGCGTTTTGCCATTATTTGCATTATAAGCCAAGTAGGAATGTCCTTTCTTATTTGCTTCTGTGGGTTTATCTGTTTCACTTTCGGCTGACTGATAGAACTCTGTTCCTGTAATCACGTCCCATTTAACGGTGCTGATACCATTAGCCTCAAAACTCTTGTTAAGGGCATTATAATAATGATCTGTGATCTCCCTGTAATCTGCTTCAGTCATATCGCCATCCGAAAATTCCAGAAAGGCTGTTGCTCGCATAGCAATTGCTCCTCCATCATGCTTTCTGCCACCTAATGGTCCTCTTTCATTTTGGAAAAACTCTTTGGTGGTAACAGTCTTGAAGAAGACAGTGGCTTGCGCAATACCAACTTTGCTGAGCTTGGGAATAATTGTTTTCTTACCCATACTCCCTCCACCTGTTATGGAGATCGCTTCATCTGCGTTTTGCGCCATCAGACTTCCCCAGGAAGCCATCAGGCAGATTGTAAAGATTTTTGTAAACTGTTTCATGGTTGCTTTTTTTTTGTAAAGCTATCCCATGAAAACAGGCATGATTATCAGTCGGATTACTGATTTTAACTACGTAAAAATACGGATGATCTTATAGCAGTTTTTTGGAGTAAGCATATTTAATGAGTCCAACGGTTCCTGAGGAATTAGTTTTTCTAAGCAGGTTTTTACGGTGCGTTTCAACGGTGCGCTCACTAATGAACAGTTTCTCTGCAATTTCCTTACTGGTTAGCTCTTCTCCTAACAATTTCAGCACTTCAAGTTCACGCTCAGTAAGTTCCTTTTCTTCATCCTGTCCGGCAAAACCCTTAATAAGTAAATTACTGATGTCCCTGCTCCAGAAATGTCCCCCACCCATCACAATATCTATGGCTTGCAACAATTCCAGATGAGTGTACTTCTTTAGGAGATATGCATCAACTCCAGCCGCAATCATTTCCTGTACAATGCTTGTTTCATCGTGCATACTCAGGACAATAATCTTGACCGGAATATCCAATTTTCGCACTTCTTTAACCAGTTCAAATCCCGACATATCAGGCATACTATAGTCGGTAATCATCAGATCTATTGACTGACTCTTTAAGGCAGCGATCGCAAATTTACCTGTTGTTACCTTAGATATTAAGTTAATATCCGTATTTGTACGGATTAAAGCTTCGATTCCTTCTGTTAAAATTGCATGATCATCTACTAAGAGAATATTCATAACAGATACTTATTTTAGAAAAATTTTTATTTGGAGATACTTCAGACCACCATTATGCTTAAGAGCCCAAGATATTTAAAAACTCTTTTAATTGTATATATTTTATTCAGTCTGGGTGCAGAACTCAATGCCCAGGAAGTGAATCAGGAACAAAAAGCAAGGATTGATAAGCTCAATGACCTTGCCCGGAAAAACTTACTGAAGCCTGACAGTCTGATTATCTATAGTAATCAGGCCTATGAGCTGTCAAAGCAGGAAAATTACCCCTATGGGCTTGGCAATGCTCTGAAATTTAAAGGCATTTATGAACATTCAAAAAGCAACTTTGATACTGCGATTCGCTATTACGGAGAAGCAATGGATATTTTTAAAGGCTTAAATGACGAACTGGAGGTAGGAAAGGCCAATTTGAATATTGCCACCTCTTATAATAGTATGCTGAACTATCCATTGAGTATCAGGTACGGTCTTGAAGCCTTGAAATCTTTCAGAAAATTGAATGACCCCAATGGAGAAGGAAGGGTACTCAATCTGCTTGGTATAGTTTCTTTCATGCAGAAAGATTTCCCTGAAGCTTTGAACTTCTTTCTACAGTACAACCGGCTGGCTACAAAAGCCGGAGATGAAAATGAAGTTGCAAGTAGCCTAAGTAATATTGGAAGCACTTATGAAGAGCTGGGTAAGCTTGATTCGGCAATCCTTTTTCACCGGAAGGTTCTAAAGTTTGAACAAGATAAGGGTAGTAAAAGCAATCTCGGAATGAGTTATCAGAATATTGGAGGTTTGTACAACAAAACCGGTAAGTATAATGAAGGACTTAAATACCATAAGCTGAGTTTGAAAGCATTTCAGGAAGCTGGCGACCGAAAATATCTGGCCCATAGCTATTATAATATTGGCTTAAGCTATAAACAATTAAAAGATACTGTTAATGCGTTAAAATGGTTCAAATCCGCGATAAAACAAGCTCAGGAAGTGAAAGAAACAGAGATTCTGAAAAACACTTATGAACAACTTGCAGGATTTGAAGCAGCAGGTCAGGATTTTAAGAAAGCTTATGAAAATCTGGTCATTTCATCTTCTATGAAGGATTCCATTTTGGATCTGGATAAAACAAAGATTATTGAGGATCTGAAAGTACAGTACGAAACTGAAAAAAAGGAACTTCAGATTATAGAATTAAATCAGCAGACCAGGATTCAGCAGCTCGAGATCAGTCAAAAAAACAGTTATTTACTGGCTGCCGCTGCGCTTACGGTTCTCATTATATTTGTTGCCTATTTCCTTTTTAACCGAAGGAAAATAAAAGAGGAAATCCGGATACAGGAAGAACGTAATCATCAGCAGGAAATATTGGTTAAAGAAGTTCTGAATGCTGAAGAACGCGAGAGAAGAAGGATTGCTGAAGAACTGCACGATGGGGTCGGACAAACGCTCTCTGCTGCCTTACTGAATCTGAATGGTTTTATAGAAAAAGCAGCACCACAAGAAGAACAATTAAAAAAATTAGCAGATCGTTCCATTGCCTTAATGGGCGAAAGTTATGATGAACTGCGACTGATTTCCCATCAGATGATACCGAATGCACTGTTAAAATCAGGTCTTGCTACCGCGATCAGGGAATTCATTTCGAGAATTGATCAAAACAAATTAAAAGTAAGTTTGGATATTGCCGGATTAAATGAAAAACTTGATGAGAATACTGAGACGGTAATCTACAGAGTAATACAGGAAGCCACAACGAATGTAATTAAGCATGCAAAGGCAAGCAAATTATCAATTCAGCTTATCAAGGATAAAGATGGCATCAATGCCAGTATTGAAGATGATGGAATTGGTTTTGACCAGAGTATTTTGAAAACAAGCAATGGAATAGGTTTAAAAAACATTCAGAACAGAATACTATCTCTAAATGGCAGCATAGATTTTGACAGCAGACCGGGTAAAGGCACCTTACTCACCTTTACTTTACCGGCATAAAAAAACCGGCCTCCCAGCCGGTTTATATTTTTAAATATTTAGAAAAATCTTGATTCTTCTTAAACCTATTTTGCCAGTTCTTCAGCCATTGCTGCACCGATCTCTGCCGGAGATTCAACAACGCGAATACCGCATTCCCTCATGATTTTCATTTTTGCAGCAGCAGTATCATCGGCTCCGCCAACAATTGCACCTGCATGTCCCATGCGGCGTCCCGGAGGCGCTGTTTGCCCTGCGATAAATCCGACAACCGGCTTGGTACCATTTTCCTTGATCCAGTAAGCTGCTTCTGCTTCCATTCCACCACCAATCTCACCAATCATTACGATTCCCTTGGTCTCTGGATCATTCATCAATAATTTAACAGCCTCAACTGTCGGAGTTCCAATGATTGGATCCCCACCAATACCAATTGCAGTGGTAATTCCCAATCCGGCTTTAACAACCTGATCAACGGCCTCATAGGTCAAAGTTCCTGATTTAGAAACGATACCTACTGTACCTTTTTTGAAGATAAATCCTGGCATGATACCAATTTTAGCTTCATCAGCAGTAATAATACCCGGGCAATTAGGACCAATCAGACGACAATCTTTATCTGCAATATATTCTTTAACCAAAATCATATCCTTTGTCGGGATACCTTCAGTAATACAAACAATAACTTTAATACCTGCTTCAGCAGCTTCCATGATTGCATCAGCAGCAAAAGCCGGTGGCACAAAAATAATTGACACATCGGTGCCTGTTTTATCAACGGCATCCTTAACAGTATTGAAAACCGGTCGGTCAAGATGACTTTGTCCTCCTTTTCCCGGAGTTACACCACCTACAACCTGGGTTCCATACTCTATCATCTGGGAAGCATGATATGTTCCCTCATTACCTGTAAAGCCCTGAACTATTACTTTTGAATCTTTATTAACCAGTACACTCATTGAATATTTTTTTGTACAGCAAAGCTAAGAGAATCGCTCAGAATGTCAAAAAGTAAAGGAAAGAATTATTGTTTTTTATCTAAGCGTCCGGGTAAAGCTTGAAATGGAATTTTGTGAGAGTTAGGAGGTTCCAAGCCTTCGCTGGAACCTCATTTTGATTATCTTATTATTTTGATAGAACTGGGGTATGTTTTTAAAACCTTAATAAATTCCCATTTTAATTTATAGCTGGCGCATTTGACGAAAAGTTTAATTTAAACCCGATAGCGATGGTTCTTTATTCATAAGAAGACTTGATGACTTCTTCAGCAGTTTTAGGATTAATTGCTCTTTCATAAGCCTTCTGGTCAAACTCCTTTTCACTTTTTGCAATCACCACCGAAGCAACTCCATTACCAATCAAATTGGTAATAGCCCTGGCCTCAGACATAAAGCGATCGACTCCAAGTAAAATGGCAATACTTTCAATAGGGACTACTTTCAGAGCAGTAAGTGTAGAAGCCAATACAATAAAGCCACTTCCGGTTACTCCCGCTGCCCCTTTTGAAGTGACCATCAAAACTCCAATAATTGTTAACTGCTGGCCGATACTCAAGTCAATATTAAAAACCTGCGATAAAAAGATAACTGACATCGAAAGATAAATTGATGTCCCGTCCAGATTAAATGAGTACCCTGTAGGAACTACTAATCCGACTACAGATTTAGAACAACCGAACTTTTCAAGTTTTAACATCATGCTTGGCAATACCGATTCGGAAGATGATGTTCCAAGGACAATTACAATCTCCTGCCTGATGAACTTTAAGAACTGCCAGAGGCTGAACTTATAGAGATAGCAGATGATGTTAAGCACCACAAATATGAAGAGTGCCATGGTCATATAAACAGCGATCATCAGTTTGCCAAGCGGGTAGAGTGTGGATAATCCATATGTCCCGATAGTGAAAGCCATCCCACCGAACGCACCGAATGGCGCAAGCTTCATGATCATTTTCATGATATTAAATATAACCTGCGATAATTTTTCGAATGTAACAATCAGAGAGCTGCCTGTTGATCCCATACGGCTCAGTGCAAAACCAAAAAGTACTGCGAAGAAAAGAATCTGAAGAATATCACCTTTGGCAAAGGATTCGAATATATTTTTAGGTACGATGTGGGCGAAAAATTCGAGCCAGTTCATCTCAGAGGCTGAATCTTGATAAGTTTGTACCTTTGAAGGGTCAGCATGAGTAGCCGCCACATCAACACCTTTGCCTGGTTTAAATATATTGGCAACCAGTAAACCAATAATTATCGCAAGTGTAGTGATCAGTTCAAAATAAAGTAAAGCCTTTCCTCCTACTCTGCCTACTTTTTTCATATCTCCCATTTGGGCAATACCAAGTACGATCGTAAAAAATATGATCGGAGCAATCAGCATGCTGATCATATTAATGAAAGTCTGACTGATCAGTTTGGCTGTCGGTGCAAATGCCGGAAAATTCATGCCCACAAGAACACCTATAAAAATAGCAACAAGCACCTGAAAGGTAAGATGTGATACGACTCGCTTCATAAAACCGTGAACAAAAACATATATACCGAAGGTAATTTTTTTTTCAGGATCAGAAAGTCAAAAATTAAGGTTTTGCAATTCCTTCTGAATTGAACTGTAGATCGTATAACTTCCGGTAAAATCCATCTAATTTTAAAAGCTGCTGATGGGAACCCATTTCCTTGATTTCTCCATGATCGAGAACAATGATGCGATCGGCATTCTGAATAGTTGAAAGACGGTGAGCAATCACAATAGAGGTGCGGCCTTCCATCAATTTATTAATTGCATGCTGAATTAGTTCTTCCGTTTCAGTATCAACCGAGGCTGTGGCCTCATCAAGCACCAAAATTTGAGGATCATATACCATTGCACGAATAAATGAGATCAACTGAGCTTGTCCGGCAGATAATGTTGCTCCCCGCTCCATCACATCATAATCGAAGCCTTCGGGTAGTTTCATGATAAATTCATAAGCCCCTACATCTTTCGCTGCCTGAATAAGCTTATCTCTGTCAATTTCTTCATTATTCAGATTGATATTATTGGCAATGGAATCTGAGAAGAGGAATACATCCTGTAAAACAGTCGCAATATGCGACCTCAGATAACTTAGTTTATAATCACGAATATCATTCCCATCAACGAGTATACTCCCCTTATTGATCTCGTAAAAACGATTTAAAATATTAATTATTGAGGATTTTCCTGCTCCGGTTGCCCCAACAAGTGCGAGTGTTTCACCCGGCTTCACATGAAATGAGATGTCTTTTAAAACCCAGTTCTCATCATTGTAGGCAAACCAAACGTTTTTAAATTCTATATCACCTTCCAACTTTTCAGGATGCAACATTCCTTTGTCTTCGGTCTTCTCATCTGTATCAAGCACATTGAAAATACGCTCAGCACCTACCATGCCCATTTGCAGTGTATTGAACTTATCAGCAAGCTCGCGGATCGGCCTGAACAGCATATTGATATACATAATGAAAGAGACAACCACTCCCGGGCTGATTTCATCAGAAAGGATCGACTTTGATCCATACCAAACCAAAAGTCCGATTGAAACAGCAGAAATGATCTCGACTACCGGAAAGAAAATGGAATAATACCAGTTCGACCGGATATGTGCATCGCGATGCTTTGAATTGATTTGCATGAACTTCTTCATTTCCTGCTCCTCACGAGCAAAGTACTGAATGATCCTTACGCCGGTAATATGTTCCTGCAAAAAGGTATTCAGATTGGCTACCTGTGCCCGCACATCCTGAAATGCCGATTTAATCGCTTCCTTAAAAACCAGGGAGGCCATAATCAGTAAGGGCATTGGAATTAACACGACCAGGGTCAGTTCCCAGTCAACATAAAGCATCACAGCAACAATGGCAATTACCTGCAGAATATCCCCAACAATTACGATAAGTCCCTCGGAAAATATGTCTGCAATGGTTTCAAGATCCGACACTGTTCTGGTAATCAACTGGCCAATGGGTGTTCGGTCAAAATATTTCAGTCTCAGGCTGCTGATATGATTGAACACCATAATTCGCAGGTCCTTAATTACTGATTGCCCTAAAATATTTGTAAAGAAGGTGTGAAAGTACTGAACGACGGTTTGAACCATTAGCAATCCGACCATCAGAAGGCTCATCTCAATTAATCCTGTATGGTCGTTTAAAAGAATATACCTATCGAGAGTAAATTGAATCAGCCATGGGCGAAGAGGGGCCAGAATGGCAAGCAATACCGTTAAAATAATGGACCAGGTAAAAATACGGCGATAAGGAGTAACGTACCGGAATACCCGTCTCAACAGGTGGATATCTACTGCATTGCCGCTAACTTTAGCCATTTTTATTTTCGATCAATTATTTTAACATCACCTGATAGTTCTATTCCATCAGGAATATAAGGGTATTTCACTTCAGTGAGGAATAACCCACAAGCAGGCACCGATTCTCCTGCATTAGAACGGTTCTTACTCTCAATAATACTGCGGATATCTTCCACATTCATTTCTTTCTTACCAATCCTGACCAGGGTACCGACAATTGCACGGACCATATTACGAAGGAATCGATCGGCCGAAATATGAAAAACGATACCTTTTTCCGTTGGGAGCCATTCAGCCCTGCTAATTATACAATTATTAGTAAAGGTCTGGGTATTCGACTTGCTGAAGCAACTAAAATCACGATACTCCATCATCAATGCTGCAGCCTCATTCATCCTGCTTATGTCAGGTTTATCACGCAAAAGCCAGGATAAATTATGAAGAAAAGGATCTTTAAAAAAATGAATATGATACTCATAAGAACGTAGACTTGCATCGAAACGGGCATGAGCATCAGGTGCAACTTTGATGAACCTTTTAAGCACAATATCATAAGGTAGCATAGCATTTACACTGAGCAGAAATCTTGGATTCAATACCTCAATATCAACAGGAATATCGGCATGTGCAAAGAGCTGCCGTGCGTGTACTCCGGTATCGGTTCGGCCACATCCCAGGGTTTCTATTTCCTGTCTGCAAATTGTAGATAATGCTTTATTGATCAATTCCTGAACGGAAATGGCATTTTCTTGAATCTGCCATCCATGATAGGCCGTTCCATCGTATGCCACTTCCAGAAAATATCTTTGTGTTGTGTTCAAGCTGTAAAGGTAATACGGAAAAGGCAAAGTTTATTCATCCGATGGCTTCAAGTTCTAGTGTCAGGTAAAAATTCTTGTGCTTCGACCCCGGTAGGTGGCCGTATGTTTTTTGAAATCACATACGACCCATTCCGGGTCGGGATTCCTGTGGTTCTGCGTCTATAAACTTTTGACCCCTTCAGGCAATGTCATTATTTAAGGATTACCTGGTCGGGAACGGCCCCTGATTCACATTATTTAACGTGCAAATGATGTTTTATACCTTATCAATGTGCAAATAATTAGGGGGGCCTGACTTTCGGGTAACAATGAGTTATTTAATCGCCTAAATAATGACCTTGCCCTTCAAGGTTATTAGAAAAAATTCCATGCTGAATTCCAATCATTAGGGTTGGAAATGCCCTAAATCATGACATTGATCTTTCAGGATCAAGCTTACCCTCTTTAAAGCTGGGTCTTTCTATTCAAAATCGGACAAAAAACATTCAATCAAATCCATGTAAACCTGTTTTATTCAGAACTTAATTTTTAACCGGACATTAATGACTCCAAGTCATCAGGAATAAAATATTTATATTTGTTTCAAATCATAAACACATGCTACAACGAGTACAAACCATCTGGCTTTTTTTTGCTACCGCTGCAATTTTCAGTTTATTTTTATTTCCATATCTGCAGGTTATAAATCCTGATGGTAGCTCAAAGGCTGTAAAAGTAACCGGAGTCTATGAAAGCTTAGGCGGGAATATTGTTCAGACTGAACCTTTTCTGGGTTTAACCATTGTAACTGTCATACTCGGATTAATTCCTTTCCTGACCATCTTCCTGTTTAAGAACCGTAAAAAGCAAATATTACTTTGCTTCATCTGTATTGCAGGTATCCTGGGATTTAGTTTCTGGATGGTTCAAACTGCAAGGCAGGTACTTGGGAATATTACGCTTCAAACAGAAAATTACGGACTGGGTGTCATACTCCCATCATTAAGCGTATTATTTGTTATTTTGGCACTCAGGGGCATCAGGAATGATGAGAAACTAATCAAATCTGCTGAGAGGTTGAGGTAATTGCGGATCAAAACCTCAAATGATACTGGTCAATCCGGATGTCATTATTTAAGAGTTCAGCTAGGCTCATTGAATTAAAATAGCTGTGTAGAATATGGCGAAGGGTTCCCGCTTTCGCTGGAATGACATGCGCTATTGGGGGACTTAGGAGATCTCATCCGGTTAAATCGGATCCAGTGAAAGCTGGAACCTTCAAATCCTTAAATAATAAACCCGTGCTTAATTCGCCTGTCATCCAGGGCCTGTCCCGCGCCCATTGAGAGACTATTGCGCAATCCAGCCCCCATCTAAAGGCATAGAAGTACCTGTGATCATTGAAGCATTTTCAGATGCTAAAAACAAGGCAAGAGCCGCTATTTCTCCCGGGCTAACAAATTTCTTAACCGCATGTTTTTGGAGAATATTATTCTGAATCACTTCTGCTTCAGAAATATTGAATTGCCTGGCCAAATCAGTGATTTGCTTTTCTACCAATGGGGTTTTAACAAAGCCGGGACAAATAGCATTTGCGGTTATTCCATAGGCCGCACCTTCAAGAGCCATCGTTTTGGTCAATCCGATAAGACCATGTTTAGATGCTACATAGGCAGATTTATTTTCTGATGCCACTAAACCATGGGCAGAGGAAATATTAATTATTCTACCCCATTTTTTTTCTTTCATGTCGGACCAAACAGCCTGAGATGTACAAAAAGCAGCGGTCAGATTCACAGCAAGGATATCATTCCATTTATTCAAAGGAAAATCTTCAAGCGGGGACACATATTGAATTCCGGCATTATTCACGAGAATATCTATACCACCCAAATGGGATGATGCGTCTTTCACCATTACTGAAATTTCTACGGGATCAAGCAGATTTGCTGAGGAATAATAAGTATTGATTCCATTTTGCTTTCCAATCTCAGCTGCAATCTCAGCACCATCTTTCTCCAATCCATGAAAAACGAGGTTATACCCAGATTTTGCGAATTTGATAGCAATACTAAGACCAATACCGCTGGTACTTCCGGTGATCAAAACATTCTTCACTTTCATTTAAGCCTCCCTCTATAGATTATCAGATAGCTGATCTAGTCGTTAATGCATTCATCTGCAAGATACAGAACAGACTCATAGTTCTTGCCGACAGCCTCAGACATAGCAATCTCACAAGTCTTACCAGATGAATAGAAGCCTTCATAAGTACCCATTTTAACATCCGCTGCCTCAGGAGCTGTAGCTGAAGCAGTCAGTTCAGGATATAGAAAACCACGGTCTCCCGCCATCCCGCAACATCCAGAATGTACCGGCACATCTGCGGTATTACTAAAATGAGATGCAACCGAAACAAACTTTCGTTCAAGGCCCATTTTCTGTAAAGAACAAACCGGATGAAGAACAACTGTCCCTTTCTTTTCAACAGGCCCGCAGGCAGGAATCACATAATCATGCAGATAATCAATGCTATCCAGAATACTTAAGCGATCATATTTCTTTTTGTTCTCATCACTCAATACAGGACGGCATTGCTGCAGTGTATGTGAACAGGAAGTAACATCAAGAATTACCGGCAACATCCCTTCATTGGTTATTGTCCATAGCTTTTCTATGGTTTCATTAACCTTATCTGTATAAGCCGGATTATATCCTTTTGAAGAAAAAAGCTGTCCGCAGCACAATGATTCTATTCCCTCAGGAATGATGACCTGAATCCCCGATTTAGCCGACACACTTAAGAATGTATCCGGGATATTCTTTTTACCTGTGCTACCCCCCATTACCCTTGAAATACAGGTTGGGAAATAAACAACAGCAGGTCCCTTATTCGCTTCAGAATCAATATAATTCTTATATTTTCCTGAAATAGAGCCGCTTACAATCAACTGATTGCTCCATAAAGGAAATGCAGGAATAATCTTTCTTATACCCTTTGTCAACAAGTGCATTGAATTCTTTCCAAAAATCGAATTGACGAATGTCCCTGCCTCGAGTGCAAAACTCACAATGGATGTTACAGCACGGAAATTCTTTGAGACCCAAAGTGCCACCTTATTAGAAAAATCAGAATGACTTTCTCTTCTCAGTCTTTTAACAAGGTCGCCTGTATTGATGTCTACCGGACAGCTCGTTGCACAAAGGCCATCAACCGCACAGGTTTCGAGACCGTCGTACTGAAATTGATTAACGAGTTCAGTATGCGCAGCATTATCACCTTTTGACTTTAACAAGGCAAGTTCACGACGTACAACGATCCTCTGTCTTGGTGTAAGGGTCACATTTCTACTTGGGCATTTATGCTCACAATAGCCGCATTCAATACATCTGTCTACTTCCTGTTCCACACTTGGTAAAGATTTCAGATCATGCAAATGCGCATTTTTATGTTCATTGATAATTACTCCGGGATTCAACAGGTTCTGCGGATCTACAACCTGCTTCAGGCTCTTCATAATCTGATAGGCTTCAGTCCCCCATTCTGTCTCAACAAATGGCGACATATTTCTGCCCGTGCCATGCTCAGCCTTCAGCGTACCGTCATATTTATCGACGACCAAATCAACAACTTCCCTTAAAAAATTATCGTACCGAACAACTTCCTCAGCAGAATTAAAGGATTGAGTTACTACGAAGTGAATATTACCATCCTTCGCATGACCAAAGATAATGGCATTTTCATAGTTATACTTTTCGAAAAGTACATGCAAATCGAGGATAGCATCTCCAAGTTTAGCAACCGGGAAAGCAATATCTTCCAGAATTACAGTAGTCCCGCTCGCCCGCACAGCACCAACCGCTGGAAACATCCCCTTCCTGAGTTTCCAGTAAAAAGCCTGAATGTATGGATCCTCAGTAAAACTAATGGGCTCCAGCAGCAAAAATGAGCTGGTATGAGGCAGAAGGCTGTCAATTTTAACCTGTAGTTCTTCTCTGGTATTACTCTGGTATTCAACCAATAATGCAGCGGCTGTTTCAGGTAAGGTTTTTAATATTTCCGGAGCCCCTTTTAAATCTTCTATAGACCTTAAAGATGCTCTGTCCATGAGCTCTACTGCTTCGGCTCCCGACTCGGTTAAGGGTCCAATAGCCTGACAGGCAGAGTAAATAGTCTCAAAATAGATAAATGCGGTTGACTTAAATGGATAATCCGGTACGGTTTCCATTACCGCCTCAGCAATGAATCCAAGTGTACCCTCTGCACCAATCAGCAGATGAGAAAGGATATCAAGGGGATCCGAATAATCAATAAAAGCATTGAGGGAATATCCGACGGTATTCTTAGTGAGGTATTTCGTCCTGATTCTTTGAGAAAGAGCAGCATTCTCAGCAATCTGATTTTTTAAATTTAACAAGGTGGAATAGATATCCGGACATTCTTCCTTAAAGCGATGATAGTCTGACTCAATTTCTGTTGAAAAACTTTTACCGCATGGCAGAATAAAGCGAATGTGTTTTGTGGTATGGTAAGAGTTCAGACTAACTCCACAGCACATACCGCTTGAATTATTCGACAATATCCCTCCGATCATTGCTGAGTCGATACTGGATGGATCAGGTCCTATTTTCCTTTTATGCTTTTTCAGGAAGGTATTAACCATCGAGCCTGTAATCCCTGGCTGTACCCTTACCAGGCCACCATTATCTTCAATCAATAATTGATTCCAGTACTGGCTTAAATCTACCAGGATGCCGTCTGTTATTGACTGCCCCGATAAACTTGTGCCTCCTGTTCTGAAAGTCATCGGAATTTTATTCCTGTGAGAAAATTCAAGCAGCGAGATAATTTCCTTTTCACTGACCGGCTGCACAACTGCTTTTGGCCTTAAATAATAAAAACCCGCATCAGATGCATAAGCTACCAGGTCTATTAACCGGCACTTTATTCGTTCTTTTGGCAAAATAGCTTCCAAAAGCTTCCCAGTATCCATATTTTTCGTTTAGACCCCAAATTTGATAGAATTTCTAATGGAATACAAATCCCTAAGAAAAGCTATTGTTTTATATCTTACTCAAAACACGCTTAGAAACCTCTATTGCGTGGTCAATATCAGCCTCGGTATGGGCAGTACTGATATACCATAAGCCTCTGCCGATTATTCTGATTCGCTCATCATGCATTGCAGAAATGAACTTACCCAGTTTTGCTTTGTCATAAGTCAGGGTATCACGATAATCCTTAACTTTCTTAAGCTCTGTGAAACCGATATTAAACATCGGACCCGGACCCTGAACCAGCAAATTATGATTATTACCGGTAGCAGCCTCTCTGAGACCATTAATCAGTTTGTTTCCAAGTCTGAACATTCTTTCATAAGGATTTTCACGCTCAAGTACCTCTATTGTTGCTAAAGCAGCTGCAATGGTTGGATTACTTGAATTCATTGTACCTGCGTGAATTACTTTTGCTTCTTCAATAAGTCCCATCCATTCTCTTTTTCCTACAATGGCACTGATCGGGTATCCACTACCCATTGCCTTCGCAAAAATTGACATGTCAGGAGTAATTCCAAAATATTGCTGAGAGCCTCCGATACTCATTCTGAAACCTGTGATTACTTCATCGAATATGAGGGCTATGCCATATTGATCACATAAACTGCGTAAACCGGAATGAAAACCCTCTTCAGGCATAATACATCCGTTATTACACATAATTGGCTCAGTAATTATTGCTGCAATCTCCTCATGACGCTCTGCCAGTGTTTTCTTAACCAATTCGATATCATTCCATGGAAGTATGATAAATTCATCCTTTGAATGATCCGGTATCCCCGCAGACCATGGATACACATTCGGATTTTCTCTGCTTCCGAGAGCCTCAGCAGATGGAGTAGAAATTCCCCAGGCTACATTATCTAGCCATCCATGATAATGTCCTTCGAAACGAAGAAATTTTTGTTTACCTGTCTTAGCTCTGGCAACTCTGAAAGCAGTTTGAACTGCTTCAGAACCATCGAGACAAAAACGCATTAATTCAGCAGAGGGAATCAGTTTATTAATTTTTTCGGCAAGTTCAATCTCCCTGATATGTTGCCCAGCATAAAGCTGGCCAAGCTCAGAATATTCGTTTACCGACTTTAATACATGAGGGTGCGAATGGCCCAAAATCAATGGTCCCTGGCTTAACGTAAAATCGAGGTAATCATTCCCATCCACATCAAAAATATGGCTTCCCTTACCATGTGTATAAAATATCGCATGCGGATGATTGTATTTTCTAAATTCTGAAGAAACGCCTCCGGCAAGTACCTTCTTTGCCCTTCCAAGTAATTCGGCTGATTTGGAATAGTCTAAACTTTTCATGTATTTTTTATATTAATTGATTGAATATGAGACCAATTTTAATTGGTTCACATTATTTAATGTTATATGTTTCTGTATTTTAGATGTCCTCTTTTAAAAACCGAATGAGCTGTTCCTCTCTTTTATGATTCATTTCTTCAGAGAATTTTTCATCCCATAGATAAAAGCCCTCTCCATTTTTCTGTCCGAAATGACGTTTGGAAACCAGCTCTTTCAAAACTTCAGACGACTGATCAGCATTACTAAGATCTTTGAACAGGTAATCGGATATAGAAGCGAAAACATCCAGACCACCCATATCTGCAGAAAGTAAAGGACCGCTGACTGGCAATCTCCTGCCGATACTATACGTTACTGCAGCATCGATATCCTCCTTACTTGCAATACCCTGTTCAAGGAGATATTGTGCCTCCCTGAAAAGTGCAAACTGAAGTCGGTTTCCTACCAATCCCGGGACTTCCTTTTTAACTTCAATTGGCTTGTTATCCATCAGCCTCAACATACTCATCGTCCTGTTGAATGTATTATCATCTGTAAATTCAGCTCTTAATACTTCTACCAAGGGGATAAGATGGGCTGGGTTCCAAAAATGCGTAGCTAAAGTTCTTTCAGGATGTTTTAAATTCATCGCAATCCGGCTGGGACTTAATCCAGATGTATTGGTTGCGAGAATAACCTCCTCACCACAAATTTCGTCCAGTTCTCTGAAAAGTTGGTTCTTCAACTCCAGTACTTCCGGGATACATTCAATGATAAAGGTTGCGCCATCAACAACTTCAGACATTGAATCAGTTGCTTTAATTCTGCTCAGAATCTGACTTAGCTGGTCTTCGGTAATCAGATCGTTTTTGAGGAGTGTATTCAGTTTATCTGAGACACCAGACATTCCTTTCTGAATATCATTGGAATCAACCCCATACATCTTTACCTGCATACCCTTCCAGGCAGCATTCAGGGCAATGGAATGTCCCATGGTACCGCAGCCTATCACTGCCAGCTTTTCCATCTCATTTAAATCCGGCACAATCAATAAATTACTGGAAGATCAAGGTTCCGAAAAACTGGGGAAGATGAAAATTCGGTTTAGGATTATTAACGAAATTCCAGGTAATATAATTTGGATTAGAAGTCTGACTTCCTGTTTTATAAAAATTCGCCTTCCATACAACGCCTGGTGCCGGACGAGTAACGTTCGAGAATTTCTCTAACATAGCGATTGGAATTCTGTACTCAATAGTCCAGGTTACCGGTTCAGTAATCTCAGGATCAACTTTGGACGGTAAAGAATGTGCAATTTCAATTTCTTCAATTTCAGTTGCTTCAAGTTTTACATAAGGAGTTGAAGGATAGGGATGTTTAATATAAAAAATCAAAGGTGTACCTCCCGCGTTGATTTCCAGATTGAAATAACTTAGAGGCAGATTTGAATCAGGAGCAAAGAAAAATTCAACACATGAATCACCTGAAACATTGCCATTGTATTCCTGCACTAAACTGCGAACAAAACGGTCTTTTACACGAAAAATCACATAGACATTATCATCATCATACATCATTTTGGCTTCAACCGTTGGTTTAAACGGTGGGATTGTACCCATATAGTTCTCGATTTTAATCGTTTCTATATTCTTCCATTGTGCCTTATTCCAGTCTGCATTGATCTTTAAAGGAGCCTTTAATTTAGAAACCTTATACTTTTTATCTTCAGTAGACTTGTTCAAAGAGGTACCCACTGATGATGAATTTGGCTTCTCAGGGGAAAGAATATCCCCGCCTTTCATTAAGAAAGGCAGAGATATAAATAACAAATAGGTGATAAATTTCATGCTTTATATTTATCTATTATTTTCTTGCACGGTACCTGGATACTTCATTTGCGGTAATTGGGCTTGAGTTATTCCCAAAGCTGGATCTAACATAAGTTAATATCTGTGCAATTTCGGTATCCTTCAAATATCCGTGAGGAGGCATAGCTTCATTATATCCTACACCTTTAACTGTAATCGGACCTGAAAGACCATTAAGTACAATCTCAATCAGCTTCCTTCTATCACCATTTACCCATTCAGATTCGGCAACAGGAGGAAAACGTGTTCCGTCTCCTTTACCATTTTGCTGATGGCAAGATGCACAATAGGTATTGTATAATTTAGCTCCGGCTGCCAGTTGACCTTTCATCAGATTATCCTTGTCAAAGTCAGGTGTCTTAACATTTGGAGAAGTTAATTTACGTGCTGCCATTCCTGCAAGCTGGCTTGCACCGAATTTTGCTTTATCGCCTTTAAACATAACTCTCCAGATCTTTCCTTTTTCACTGTCATTCATGTAAAGAGAACCATCAGGACCTTGTGCAAGACCCATCGGACGGTATTTAGCATCAGATGTGTAAACGATTGTATCTACACCACCAAATCCATCAGCAAACAATTCCCATTCGCTTGAAAACTTGCCATTTTTAAATGGAACAAAGGCTACGCAATAACCACCCTGTGGATAAGGTGCACGAATTGTTGAACCATGAAATGCGATAAATGCACCATTTTTGTAACGTTCAGGGAATTGATTTCCTGTATAGAAAAGCAAATCATTTGGAGCAAAGTGACCAGGGAAACCAATAATTGGCATATTGTATTTAGCGGCATCTCCTTCTTTTTTACCATCACCACCATATTCAGGATTTAACAATTTTTTACCCTGCATAAAATCGTAATAGTAGTATGGCCATCCTGAATCAGAACCTTCAGGCACTTTAAGGAACTCTTCAGAAGGTAATAAAGCGCTGTGCCATGGAGTATATAGATTAGACCAGGTTCTGGAGAAATCATCACGTCCATGCTGCATAGCATACAAGGAATTGTCTACATTATTCCATTCCATACCTACAATACTACGGATGCCCGTAGCATACATTGTTCCATCACTTTGTTTCTGGTTCAATTTATTCTCACTGAATTTCCAAACACCTCCGTGTTCTTTCAATTCCGGGCAAGGTGTTTGGCCCAATGAACCCGGTTGTCTGTCAGCAATCTGACAAACATCACTTGGAGATCCAAAAGGAACATACAGATTTCCTTTATTGTCAAAAGCAATTGGTTTAGCGATATGGGAATATTTTCCTCTTTTGTAATTATCAACTACAATAGTTTCTGTTTTACCTTCAGGAACTAATTTTCCAGGGGTCAGTTTAGTC
>CAZGWG010000007.1:7676-11791 GCA_964529165.1 uncultured Sphingobacterium sp. | reverse complement strand
C
Organism: uncultured Sphingobacterium sp.; assembly: GCA_964529165.1. Classification (GTDB taxonomy): domain Bacteria; phylum Bacteroidota; class Bacteroidia; order Sphingobacteriales; family Sphingobacteriaceae; genus Daejeonella. Next base: position 11,790 of record CAZGWG010000007.1, on the reverse strand, counting down.
GTACTAAAATACAGATAACCTTTGTGAATACGCATAGCAGTTCCATAATTACCTGTATCCGGATAACTTCCGAAGTACTCAATGATATCTGCTTTACCATCATTATTATTATCTCTTAAGGCTACACTTCCACGTTTTTGTGCATCAGGCACTCTCAATTTAACGTAAATATCTCCATTTTTGTTAACCGCAAGATGTCTGGCACGACCAAGAGAATCGGCTACTACAACCGCTTCGAAATCACCCGGAAGCGCAAGGCCGCCATTATCAGCATCACCCTTTGGAAGGCCTCCGGTACCACCCGAATTAATAAAACTGATTGTAATCAGAAAAGCCAGGCCTAAAAGTGCAACTAGTTTCGTGCGAAGATTAGCCCCGGATAGAATTTTGAAATTGATTTTCATTTTATTGATTTTTGCTTTTAAAATGGGTAATGAATAAATAATCTGCATATTCTTGACTTTTTACTGATTTTCCAAATTAAACGCGTATTATTTCTGGTATATTTTTAAAAAAAGTATCAGCTACTCATTTTATTTTTTTTATACTCATCCCTTTTGCTTGAAAGCGTCGGGAATCATAAACTCATACTCCTTTGGGAGCCAGGGAGCTATACTTTGTCCTGTTGGACGTGGCGCAGTGGGTCTGATTGGTTCGTAACCCTCAGCACTGTATTTAATATTCAGGAATGGAGTTTGTCTGACCTTTCCCTCTACCAGGGAGCGGATTCCCATATCAATAATCCCACTGGTTAACAAATTTCGTTCTATAGGTGCAATAGGCTTGCCTGTAACTACAAATTTTTGAATATTAAGGCTTAAATAACTAAAATGAGAATAACTTGGACCACCACTAAGTACAAATTCAGTTGCAACAATTCCTTTTGAAGTTTTTGCGGAATATGCCCACCCTGAATTAACATATTTATCCAGCATCAAAATCGATCCCTTAGTTCCATCAGTATAATTAACTATTACCGCATAAGGGGTTGTAACAATCTCCCGCATATTCCCTGTAGCCTTACCTTGTATAGTATCGCATGCTGCATCGACCAAGGTTTGAGAGATCCTCCCTGAATCGATAGCTTTCCAAACATCATCTCCTTTCAAACCTTCAACACTTTTAACCCCAGTTTCTCCACCCGATCTTCTCTCAACCATACATTGCAGAATTTCAGTTACGTGAAAGCCGTAAGCATCGAGCGAGGCATAACCAATAGCTACCGCTTCGGATATTTTAACTCCAATTGGATGTACCAATGGTTTATCTCTCCAGCAATATGGTAAAGATGAGCCCGCCATCATAGGAACATTCAGCTCCTTTGCACGATCATAAATCCACCTGCTATCTATCCAGCTATAAGACAAGGCTTTATCAGTAAATACAGGTACTGATCTGTTGGAAGCATCAAAAACTCTGAATATCCTTTCCAGATAATTCATCCGGGGATATAACTTCATCCCCAGTCTGTTATAAGGATACTCTCCGTGTTCACCAACATAAATCACCGCATCCACAGCAAGTTTATCACCTCCCAGTGTCAACGCTTCTTCAACAGTGGGATAAACCGGAGTATTATTCATATTCGCGATTCTGATTCCTGTATCATTTGCGCCAACCTGTTCGATATATACCGAAGCTATTTTTATCTGAGGGGCCACCATTCCCTCATCTGTTGGGATTCCCAGAAAAAGTTTAGTACCGATTACATCAGCATGAGCACTATTTCTATAAATATGGGTTATGAATGCAACTTTTTTAATCCCATCCTGACCTGCAAGAGCTCTTGATAACTCCTCTGTAATTGAAGTGATATTTCCATTTTCACCCATTACAAAGCCAGGAACAATACTAAAACCGGCTGCGGTTAAAACTGATTTTTTAATAAAATCTCTCCGGTTATTTGTGCTTTCTTTTTTCATGCTAATATTATGTATATAAATTAATTATCGCCTTAATACTGATTACCAACCCACAGCGTAACCATTTCTTCTCAGATCTGCACCACCCATCAGCCAGCCTGTTTTTCTATCAATCGTAATACCCTGAGCTCCTCCAACGGTCATTGTCCAATCTCCCAGGCTCGTGTCAATTACATAACCCATTCCTTTTAATGTCTTGATAACGCTGGGTTGTACTCTGGTTTCCATTATGATTTCTTTTGCAGGTACTAAGCCCAGTTCGTCTTTCCATCTAAAGCGGGGAGCGCTGATTGCATCCTGAATATTCATTCCAAAATCAATATTATTCATAGCTACCTGAGGAACTGACTGTAGAATTCCAAAACTACCCGGTGAGCCTACAATTAGCTGAGGCTTACCATCCTTATGGAATTGCATCATACCGCCGATACACCATCCTACTGCTTTTCCGGGTGCAACAGAATTTGCCTTACCAGGCTCAGGGCTCATCCAGTCGAGCGCACTGTTAAACACCACACCGGTATTTCCTGCTACATATCCTGAACCAAAACCTCCACCATGAGTCTGAATGATTACGACCGCATTACCCCATTTATCAACTGCAGAAAGACTGGTAGTTGCATATCTGTATTTGGATGCATTAGGATCCTCAATGGGATCAGGGCTAATATTTTGAGATGTTTCAGGCTTCAGACCGGCTTTTCTTTCTTTTACTTTTGCAATAACTTTTTCTCTTTGTTTAGCTATGTATGCATCAGAAAGCAGCATATCTACCGGAACACTAACGAATTTAGGGTCTCCAATATATTTGTCAGAATCGATTCTACTCAGGTTGATTGCCTCAAGTAAATGAGCCAGGTATTCCACACTGTTATGTCCCATTTTCTTCAGATCAAAACCCTCCATAATTTTCAGGGTTTGCAACTGCTGTATACCCATTCCCGGAGGAGGGTTATTATAAACCGTATAATCACGGTATTTGATTGATATAGGATCAACCCATTGAACTTTGTCAGGAACTGAAGCCAAATCCTTTTCAGTAATAAAACCACCATCACGGGCAAATGCCGCTGCCATCTCTTTAGCTATTTCACCTTTATAGAAGACATCTATTCCCTCATCGGCTATACGTCTCATCGTTTTGGCCAAAGGCTTATTTGAAAAATAATCGCCTATCACATATGGATCTTTTTCATTTTTAAGAAAAATCTTTCTTGATTCAGCATGAGGAGCCACCCTTGCAACTGTTCCAGCCCACATAGCCTGATCAAATTCTGTAATCGGGACTCCATTTTCCAGGTAATCAATTGTACTTTCGAATACTTCTGAAAGAGACATTGTACCATAATCTTTCAATGCTTTTGCCCATCCTGCAAGATTTCCAGGAACAGAGGCAATTCTAGGCCCTATACTTTCCATTGCACCATGGCCTGCACCATCTGCAACTTTAATATCTGTTTTAAACTTTGTGATTCTGAAAGTTTCGGGTACCCAACCTCCAAAAACCAGAGACCTGACCCTGTTCTCTTTAGCTGAATAGAAAAGCATATATCCAACACCCCCTGTTCCCGACATATAAGGCTCAGCAGCATTAAGGGATGCGGCAGCGGCAACAATTGCATCAATAGCATTTCCACCTTTAACCAAGATTTTCTGCCCTGCAAGACTTGCCAGAGGATTTGCAGTAGCAATCATACCGTTCTTTCCAAGTGCTGCCGGACGCAGGTTGTCTTTTGCTGCCTGGGCATGTACCTGCAGATTCAGCAGAATTAGAAATGATGCCATTCCGGAGAGAAAAGCTAATTTCCTTCTGTACTGGTTAATTTCCTGTCTGTTCATAGTAAATCAGTTTTAAATTTCCGGAAGGCATGAAACACTTAAACCGGAATAATATTAGTATTTAAGATAGTTATTGTTCGAAAGGGAACAGGGGTTTACGTCTGTGTTTAAATTTAAACAGGGTCATATCGGCCTGGGTTACTCCGGGAGTATTTACCTGAATAACCGTAGGACAGACCGGGGCATAGGCTGCAATCGGGGCATTTACTCCTTTAGCTACTATGGCATCAAAACTGGAAGGCTCCACTCCTTGAGAAATTAACTGCTGCAAGCTGAAAGGCATCACTCTTAAGGAAGTCAGCATGATCTCACTTCCCTCTTCTGTACTAACTACGGCCGTTTTGCCCATATTA
>CAZGWG010000007.1:0-7666 GCA_964529165.1 uncultured Sphingobacterium sp. | reverse complement strand
ATTAATCTGTCCTCCATGACGAGGATTGCTCTCCTGGAATTCCCCGTTGGTTATGCGAAGTAATTTTACATTGATTTTGTAGGATCTTATTCCTTCTCTGCCTGTGCCGACTAATTGCAGCTCAAATGATTCGCCAGGCTGATACTTTTCAGCCAAACGAACGGCCTCAGGATCGTATATACAAACAAAATACTTGTACTTTTTACTTTCTTCGAATGCCTCAAGAATACAACAGTTGTTTGCAGGTCCGCCTCCACCAACATTATCTCCCATATCAAGCAACAAGACTGGTTTTTCGCTCGAATCAATCATATCCAGAGAGGTTTGAATATCATTCTTAAGGCCAACAAAACTATCTCTTCTGTCTAAAATATAAGTTTCCAGTTTCTTTGCAGTTTCAAGTGCTTTATCCTTGTTCCCATTAGCTACCACAATGATAGAAGTTCCCATTTCTTCCACATCGGCGTATGGAAAACCATGCTGAATACTAAGAGATAGGATTTCAGGATCACGACTCAATTCATTGGCATAAGAATAAAGGCTTTTACAAGGCTCATTTGCTGTTAACTGTTGTTCAATACTGATTGCAAGAGGAACCTGTACCAATACCTGAACCGGCTTCGTTCTGCCCTTTAAAAAATCTACAAGCAAATTCGCAGCTTCAATACCCCGCTGCCTCATATCAACATGGGGATTCTCTTTATAGGCAACCAATGCATTGGTGGATGATACCATCAAAGGACTAACATTTGCATGTAAATCAAGTGTCCCGAAAATAGGAACTGAATCTCCCACCTTTTTCCTTAACAGACTTAACCAATGTCCGTCCATATCAGGAAATTCTTCCGAAACTCCGGCACCATGGGGAATAACTAGACATGCATCCACGGGTAGAACTTTGTCAAGTTCATCCATCATATTCTTCAACAGTGTATTATAGGTGTCAGCAGAGAGAGCACCTCCGGGTGTTGCCGATGCAAACAAGATAGGGATAACCTCCATACCTTCTCTGTCCATTACCTCAAGCATCCCTCCCACTTCATTGTGAGCTTCCTGATACTCTTTTCTGATTGCTTCACCTGTAAAATACTTACCGTTCCTGAAATCTGCAAGAGTTGTTGCCTCGGGAACAAAAGTATTAGACTCATGGTAAATCCCCATTAGGGCTATTCTAAAAGACATGATATTATATTAACTTATAAAAAAACAAAAATTGATAGTTTAAGCATCCGCTATCCCACAGAATTTTCCTCCTTGGGCGGATTACTATTCCAATAAGAAGCCAGAATTGATGATGAAAAACCCATAATCGGGCCGCAAACTGCTGTAGCAAGTCCCACAGTTGCAATCTTACCCATAACTTTGGCAATACCTGAAACCAGACCAGCATTCTGCGTTCCGGTGGTAATCGAGATTGTCCGGCAATCAAATTCAGATAATTTGAAAAGTCTTGCGAGCCAGTAGCCAAAGAAAAAACCAAAGAGAATCATCAGAAAAACTACGATAATCAGTTCGATGCCTATGTTCAGGATACTGTCTCTGCCTGCTGCCATGATTATAGCAACAATAAATGCCACCCCTATCATTGAAACCAGCGGCATCGAATCATCAAGCCATTTCGCTTTGCCATGCAGAAACTTATTAAAAATGAGTCCGGCACCAATTGGTATAAATACCATTTTGATAATTCCCCACATCATTTCCATTACATTGATTTCAATAAATCCTCCAGCCAGTACTTTCATCAGTAGCGGAATGAGAAAGGGTGCAAGCAATGTGGTAATTGCCGTTATGGTTATAGCAAGTACAACATTTGCCTTTGCCAGATAACACATGACACTTGCGGTAACAGAAGTTGGAGCACATCCCAGAAGAATAATTCCTGCTGAAATTTCGGGTGGAAAGTCGGTAAAAGTTGCCAGACTATAGCCAAGTAAAGGCATAATTGTATACTGTCCAATCACACCAACAATAACTGATTTAGGAGATTTTGCTAATGCTATAAAATCCTTTAGCCCCATTGAGCAACCCATCCCAAACATAATTACCTGAATCAGCGGAGTGATTAAAGTTGCAAACTCAAAGCCATTGTATTCCTTAAAATATTGTGGATAATATAGTGAGGTTGCAACTACTGAAAGTATTGTGGTTGTAAAGGTTAACCCACGAAGTACAGGAAATCCCCTGAAACTAATGGCCAGTAATAATAAAAAAGCAATAACGAAAGGCCCTGCATTTGCAAGATCGTTGTTTGACGCCATGTAAAGGGAAATCAATAAGCATAGTATTGAAATGCCCATCAGGAGCTTGGGTACAAAACTCTTATTCATTAAATCAGATCAATAAAAATTAAACGGATGCTTTGAGTAACTCTTCTTTAACTCTGGCCGCAACAATCTTTTCCTGACCAGGTTTTAACTGCCAGACAGATAATTCAATTCCATCCTTTTTTGCTCCCATAGTACCACCGCCCATGACCTCAATTCCGGGATTCCCATTCCACAGACGTTCCTTTAATTCCCTTCCGGTCATTTTGATCAGATTATTATCCCATGAAAGGTGGAGGGTTGGAGTATAATTGGCGATTTCTGGTATGAAAACTTCTGTTTCTACTCCCTTTACAACTTTAATGGTATTTACCACAACTGCCATACTGGCTTCCCACATCTTCCATTCCTTCTCATGGTCCATTTTTATATGCCTTTCCAGTGCAACATACATCGCAAGGATTTCTTCCTTATTCACTTTATGCCCACGACAGATACCGCTATTTGGCGGTGCACTTAAACGCGATGCAGCAATCAAATCCTTTTTACCCATCAGTATGCCGGTGCTTTGAGGGCCTCTCATCGCCTTTCCTCCAGAAATAGCTACCAGGTCAAAACCCATGTCATTAAATTTCCAAAGATTATCAACCGGATGCGCATCTGAAGCAATATCAATCATCGTTGGAATATTATGCTTTTTGCCCAGAGCGAGCCATTGTTCATAGTTTAATTTACCTTTATTTAATTCCCTGTTCAGAAACCAAAGCATTGCAGTCTTTTCACTAATTGCGGCTTCCACTTCTTCGAGTGTTTCCACAAGTATCAGCTTAGCTCCTGTATTAGTCAAGGCCTGATGATAACCATTTGCATGTGCCTTTTGAAGAATAACTTCAGACTTCATGCCCGCTACATTTGGAAGCTGCATCACTTTTTTTCTGTCCATACCGGTCATTGCTCCTGCAAGCCCTTGTACCAGTGCCGACCAGCAACCAGCGGTAACCGTAGCAGCTTCTGCATGACAAAGCTCAGCTATCTTAGCGCCAACTTTATCCTGCACATCATTTAGTAATACAAACTCTTCAGCTCCTTTTGCAATTGCCTGAGTTACTTCAGGTGGCATCAGAGAAGCTGTCAATGTTGTACAAACACATGACGCATTAATAAATGTTTTTAGTCCCAATTCTTTGAAAAGATCACGCCCAGCAAAAGCCGCTGTTGTTTCTCCGGCTGAGGCCGGTTGAATTGTTAAACCACTACCAATAACTCCTCCTGCCAATGGGGCAGCGGATAAAAATTTTATAACGTCTCTACGTTTCATATTTATAATTTTAAAATATTAAAAAATCAATCCTTCATTTCTACGATCATCTCAACCTCAACCGGGATATTTCTGGGTAATGACCCCAGTCCTATCGCTGAACGTGCATGTTTGCCATTCTCTCCAAATACCTCAACCATCAGATCAGAAAATCCATTGATTACCTGAGAGTGATTATCAAATTCAGGAACAGCATTCACCATACCCAGAACCTTTACAATTCGCTTCACATTATTCAGATTTCCAATACTGGCTTTCAGGGCTTCCAGCATACTAATCCCTGTTAAACGGGCAGCATTTTTAGCTTCTTCAAAATTGAGATCCTTACCAACCTTACCAATTATATATTTACCATTCTCTATTAATGGACCCTGACCAGAAAGATATACCAAATTACCCACCCTAACAGCTCCAATAAAACTCCCGGATGAATTCCCCCCACGAGCCCTTAACTTGATACCAAGTTCATTGATTCTTATTTCAGGATCTGTTCCTAAAGCTTGTGCATGGGCAGAATTTATCCCCAAAACACTTACCGGTAACAATAGAAGAATAAATATGATTTGCTTTTTCAATTTATCGTATTTATACTAAACAAAAATAAGTCTTTCATTTCAACAATCATCTCTATCTCAACCGGGATATTTCTCGGTAATGATCCTAGTCCAATCGCTGAGCGTGCATGCTTGCCACTCTCTCCAAATACCTCAACCATCAAATCTGAAAAACCGTTAATTACCTGAGAGTGATTATCAAATTCAGGCACTGCATTCACCATGCCCAATACCTTTACTATTCGCTTAACATTATTCAGGTTTCCTACTTCGGCTTTCAACGATTCCAACAAACTGATTCCTGTTAGTCTTGCCGCATATTTTGCTTCTTCAAAGCTGAACTCTTTACCAACTTTACCAATCATGAATGTTCCGTCCTCTTTAAGTGGTCCCTGCCCTGAAAGAAAAACAAGATTACCGACTCTGACAGCTCCTAGAAAATTTGCAGAAGGCGGACCCGGTGTCCTTAATTTTATTCCCAGTTCTTTGATCCTGGTTTCCGGATTTGTTGACGCAGTTTGAGCACTCACTGAATTGAATACAAAAACACCTGCAAGCAGTATAAAGAGGATGAACGCGATTTGTTTTTTCATGTTATTAAAAAGTATATTATTTATAAAAGATTGAATATTTAATGGGTTTATTTCGCAACCGGGAAAGATAATGCATTCAGATCATACATAATTTTGCCGTCTTTAATGGTCATTTCACATTCAAGCAAATTTTTTCCTTCTTTCTTGAATCTGGCAACATCATAAAATCCGAATTTTCCTTCACGAAGATTAAGTACGGTTACATCAGCAATTGCACCAACTGAAAGATGGCCTAATTCTTCATGATTAATTGCTTTTGCTGCAGACCAGGTACTTGCTTTAATTACGTCTGCCAAAGGCATATTAAGTGCCATAAATTTAGACATCACATTCAATTGATCTTTCATAGCAGAGTTCATACTTCCTGTATGTAAATCTGTACTGATTGTTTCGGGAAAAAATCCCTGCTGTGTTGCAGGAATTGCCTGTGAGAAGGTAAAACTTCCACCACCATGACCTACATCGAAAATAATTCCTCTTTTTCTCGCCTCAAGAACATGAGGATATAATTTCTTGGTCTCAAGATCAACAATAGTCTCTTTCGTTTGGATTAATTGTCCGTAAGTATGGGTAAAAATATCGCCGGGGCGCATTTTTCTAAGGAACAGTTCTTCAAGGGACAATCTTGGAATAGCTCCTCCAAAATCGACAATAATTGGCTTATTAGCAAGTTTACCAGCTTCCACTGTTCTGTCAACTGCAACCCAGTCAGATTTATGATAGTGTGCTACTTTAAAGCCTACAATATATTCACTGTAATGCTTAGCTACATCTGCTGCAAGCACAGGATCAAAGAAACTATTATTTTGCTGTTCGAGAGAATATTCACTGCCGTACATTCCCTTCCTGGAAATATTTAAAAATGCCAGAACACGAGTTTGAGATCTGTCAATTACGTTTTTCTTGAATAATTCGAAAGTTTCGGCTCCTGCATCACCGCAATCAACAATCGTTGTTACCCCAACACGGAAAGTAAATCCGTCGGCAGGGAGTGATGAAAATCCATTCTCAAGCTGACCCTCAGGATCAGTACCTGCAAAAACATGCCCGTGAATATCGATCAATCCCGGAGTCACATATTTACCGCTGATATCTATAACCTGTTTTGCCAGCTTAGGATCTATATTGACTGCCACTGCCGCAATTTTACCATCCTGAATAGCGACATCCATTACTTTGTTAATATTGTTTTTAGGGTCAATCAGATGCCCCCCCTTGAGCAGGGTTTGATAAGACTGGGCCCGGACTGAAAAATTAGCGAGTAAAAACAGCGCTGCTAATAAGAAATAACGTTTTTGCATTTTTATTATTTTATGATTTTGATTTATACTGAAGCTTTTAATAGCTCTTCTTTTAAACGGTTTGCTACAATTTTCTCTTCTCCTGCTTCAAGGACGTGCATGCCACAACGAAGTGTATTAGGAGCTTCCCATGAAATTACTTCGACAGATGGGTTTCCATTACGAAGACGTTCTCCCATTTCTGTATTGGTTAACTTAATCTTATTGGGATCCCAGGTAACTTTAAGAGTAGGCATTTTATTATCTTCTGTCGATGGGATGTGAGTTCCGGTAGTGACACCAGGAATAGATTTTATTACTCCTGCTATGTAGGCAATTTTTCTTTCCCACATTTCCCATTCCTTTTTATGATCCAGATTAATGAAACGTTCAAGTGCAGCGTACATTCCAAGAACTTCTTCTTTATTCACTTTCTGTCCACGGCCAATACCACCTCTTGGATTATTACTCAGACGGGCGGCATCAACATATTTCTTCTTACCCATTAAAATACCTGCACTCTGAGGTCCCCGCATAGCCTTACCGCCAGAAATTACAACGAGATCAAAGCCCATATCATTAAATTTCCAAAGGTTTTCAACTGGTGGTACATCTGCCGCAATATCAATCATTGTTGGAAGATTATACTTCTTACCCAGTTCCAGCCATTCTTCATGCCTGATCTGTCCATTATTTACTTCCCGGTTCAGGAACCATAACATAGCCGTATTCTCATTGATCGCTGCTTCGACTTCTGCTCTGGTTTCAACTTTAATAAGTTTTACTCCTGCATGAGTTAATGCATGATCATAACCCATTGAGTGGCTTTTTTGAAGAATCACCTCACTCTTCATTCCGGTTCCGGCAAGATTTGGAACCTGACTAACCCTTTTTGCATCCATTCCTGTCAGAACACCCGCCATACCCAGCATCAGTGCCGACCAGCAGCCTGCTGATACCAATGCAGCTTCTGCATGACAAATCTTTGCAATCCGCTCTCCAACTTTTTCTTGTACATCGTCAACAAGAGCAAATTTCTTAGAAGCAGCATTTATTGCATCGATAACCTCCGGTGGCATCAGGCAACCTGACATGACCGTATAATTACCTGCTGCATTTATGAATGTCCGGATACCTAGCTCTTTAAAAAGATCGCGACCAGCAGCCGGTGCTGTTAGCATAGTGTTAACGGGTGAAGCCGTTGCTGTGATTCCGCCAGCCAGTGGAAGAAGGGTGAGGGATTTTAAAATTTCTCTGCGTTTCATTGTTGAGATTATTTACTGTTAATTAGGTAATATTCCTGAACAGGAAGGATTTTCAAATTTACTATTCATTTAAATTAAGGCTACAATCAGGAAAAACATAACTAGAAAGACTGATCTAAACAGGTTATATCTAAACCAATGCTTTAGACAACTCCTCTCTTATTCTTGTTGCTACAATTTTTACTTCTTCCCTTTTCAGCATATGGGTGGTTACATTTATACTAGACCCAGGCCCTCCCATTACTTCAATGGACGGATTTCCATCCCTGAGTCTGGCTGCCAGATTCTCCATTCTGATCTTTGATTTATCCCAGGAAATATTCAGGGTTGGAATACGATTTATCAATGGAAGAGGAAGTAACTCAGTCTTTACTCCGGGTACAGAGGCT